>NZ_BAABIZ010000001.1:0-267064 GCF_039543045.1 Bartonella jaculi | reverse complement strand
ATACGCTTTAAATTCACCAAAATACTTCGTAATCGCCGCTGTTAGCGAAGTCTTCCCATGGTCAACGTGACCAATCGTACCAATATTAACATGCGGCTTCGTACGTTCAAATTTGCTCTTTGCCATTGTTGTCAATCTCTTGTTTTGTTAGCACCTAGAAACAGAACTTCAGAACTGAATCATATTGGACTGATACAACAGCCCAACTATCACAACTCTTAGACGGTAAATCCCGCCCAATTTATGATGGAAATATCTCTCCACCATGATCACTTGCCCATTCATCAACAACTGTATGGAATCAATAACCGTCTGGAGCGGGTAGCGGGAATCGAACCCGCATATTCAGCTTGGAAGGCTGCTGCTCTACCATTGAGCTATACCCGCACACCACGTAATAACTCTCCTTCAATGAATGGTGGAGGGGGTTGGATTCGAACCAACGTAGCATACGCAACGGATTTACAGTCCGCCCCCTTTAACCACTCGGGCACCCCTCCATTACATTGTCAAAGTTGCGCGATGAAGCATCACTCCAACCGAATTCTAATCGCTTATTCATTCGAAGTCGGCTGCGGGGTCGTTATGCCGATTACTGTCGTGTCTGTCAACAGAATAAATACAATTCCGTACAAAATTCCTCCTAATAATTTCAAATCACAGCTTTTTTCTCTCTACTTTTGTTATTAACACGCTATAAAGAAAATATGAAAGAAAAAATATCGAAAAAATTTCACTCTGCGCGTCTACGGCATCGATCTCACAATACAAAAGGATTTCTCTCTCCGCTCGCAACGCGCATGAAACAGAAAACGTCCTCCTTAAAGGAAGGAACAATCCGTCTTTACGGTCTCCACTCAGTTTATGCAGCTTTAAAAAATCCTAAAAGAATTTTTAAGCATATCCATGCCACACCAAATGCCTTAAAACGATTAAATATACCCGAATCAGATTTTCCCTGTCCCATTACATTATGCACCCCTAAACAACTTGATTCGCTCGTTGGAAGTGATGCTGTGCATCAAGGTATTGTTGTCGAAACGACCCCACTCAAACCATGCCAATTGTCTGAATTAACGAATACCGATCTTGTCATTGTAATGGATCAAATCACCGATCCGCATAATGTTGGCGCTATTATGCGTTCTGCAGTTGCTTTTAAAGCTGGAGCACTCATCACTACTTGTCGCCACTCTCCACAAGAAAGTGGCGTTCTTGCCAAAGCTGCATCAGGAGCTTTAGAGATGATTCATTATATCACCGTACGAAACCTTGCCGACGCACTCCAAGAACTCCATAAAGCAGATTTTATCAGCTTTGGCCTCGATTCAGAAGGTGAATATCCTCTAGAAACAGCATTAACAGGCGAAAAAATTGCCCTTGTCCTAGGTGCAGAAGGTAAAGGCTTACGCAAAAAAACACGCGAAACCGTTTGCGCCTTAACACGCCTTGATATGCCTGGAAATATTAAATCATTAAATGTTTCAAACGCAGCAACAATAGCGCTCTATGCAGCGCATAAATATCTTAGACTATAATTTTTCCTTAACCACGCAAAATATCAAAAAAGCCAACCAATAAAAAGCCCGAAAAAAGTCCACCAATATGGGCCTCCCATGCGATTGAAATATTATCCTCTTCAAAAAAAGAGAAGGAAATTCCTATGATAAAATTAATAATCAGCCATACACCAACATAAATAAGCACTGTCCTCGAACAAAGCGCTTTTTTAATCGATAATAAAGGACCAAAAAATCTTTCATTCTTTGTACTGACACCAAAATGAACAGGGGAAAAACCATAACGTGCAACAGCACCTATCATTCCAGAAACTGCACCAGATGCTCCGACAAGCGGTGCTATACTCTCTTGATGAAATGTAAAATAAGTCAACGCAGAAATAGCTGCTGTTAATATCCAAAAAATAAAAAAACGTAAACTGCCAAAATGCCTGACCAAAGGAGAGCCAAAAGCCAAAAGCCAAGCCATATTAATAGCAACATGTTCAAAACTACCATGCATAAATGAATAACTTATAATCGTATGAGCAAATGCTAAAGGTTCTGCCTTAAATAACACCGGTGTAAATGAAAAAAGCTCACGGCTCTTAACATAGAGTTGATCAGAAAAAAAATATTGAGGAATAAAATAAATACAAAAACAAAGTGTTATCAAAATCACTATAATAAATGGAACATTCAGCAATGGTTCTTTAGGTTGTTTTGATAAAAAAAGAGTATTATTATGTTGGTAGTTAGCATCTTTCATTGTATAAGATCTCATACTCTTTTATAGAATTGACACTTCTTTGAACAAAACAGCTCTATCAGTTTTGATAATTAAAAACCGAAATTAAACTTATATTTCTTCGATTCTTGCTTCTAAACGTCGAATATTTCACCGTGAAAGTGTTTTTATATCTTATATACAAAATATTTTTAAAAAAATGGATATAAAGAATATCATCCACAAAATTGCTGCCCTATACTAAATTCAAATTAAGATTTTTTAATTAGCTAAAATCTTTATTGTACCAATAACATAGTTTTAATTGCGAATCTATTTAAAGCACATATCAATCAAAATGAAAAAAATAATCCCTCATGAGAATCAAAGCGCATAAACTTATCTATGTTCTTTCTGTATAAAAATGATGCCTTATTGTTTAGAAATTTGATAATCAACACTTACAAGAAAATCACCATCAACCAAAAGAGACAGCCTGCTTCTTAAACACCAAATTAAACACCAAAGCAAAAATATCAATGAGCTCTTAATTTCAGCATCTTGGCATTAAAGTTTTTCAAAATACCTGTATAGAAAACTTATAAAGTAAATAAGATAATGCCGTTGATTTCAGGATATAACTTTATATAACAGATCATTGAAGAGACAGATTTTGGGCGTTCTGCTTGCAATCTTTTAACCACACATCATAAATAGGGTGCTCTACAGCATTCAAACCAGGACTATCTGCAAACATCCACCCTGTAAAAATACGCCGTACCTTTTTATCTAATGCAACCTCATTGACTTCAACAAAACCGGTCGTACGGGTTGGCTCATCCTTCGAACTCGTATAACATGCACGTGGTGTGACCTGCAAAGCACCATAGTGATAAACTTTACCAAGAGAAACTTCAAAACGCGTAGTTCGACCAGTAATTTTATCAAGGCCCGCAAAAACAGCAATCCCATTGCTAATACGTTCGGCTTGCACTCTACTCATTGAAGATAAAACCGCTACAACCCCGATGAAAAAAGCACAAAAAACACGCCTCAACCTTGGCAATAAAAAAAAACTCATAACATCAAACAATCACATCTAAAAACAATTTTCATTACAAAATAGTGCAAAATAAGAAAAATACACTCACGCACTAAAACACGTCATTTTTTAGGCGACCACGCATCATAATCTTCGTGCACACAAGGACGCTCACTATTATGAACAATGGAACTCTTTGGTCGATAAGCCGCATCTGTTCCTGTCATGTTCGCAACATGAGGCTTTTCCCATTCATACGGTTGATAATTCTCCTGCGTAGGAAGGCTATCACAGCGATGATGAATCCAACCATGCCAACCTGGAGGAATAGTAGAAGCTTCAGAATAACCTTTATAAATTACCCAACGACGCCGATAACCATCTTTATGAGTGCCACCCTCATAATAAATATTTCCAAACTGGTCCTCCCCTACACGCTTGCCTTTGCACCACGTAAAAAAGCGCGTATTGATGGTATTACCATTCCACCACGTAAAGACTTGCTTAAAAAAACTAGCCATCTTTTATTCCATTTCTTAGCATACCTACAAAATGAAACATTGGAATAAACCTGTTATGATATTTGAAATTACTGAAAATAAAAATTACCTGTAAAATCAATCACAATTTCATTTGATAGAAAATCTTAATTGGTGTTCCACAGCTATAAGAGATAGCATATTTATGGACTTTTCTCCAACCCATAATATTAATCTATACCAAGTTTCGCCTTAACTAATTCATTAACAGTTTGAGGATTTGCCTTACCACCTGTTGCCTTCATTACCTGTCCAACAAACCAACCACTCAAAGCGGGTTTCTGTTTTGCTTGCGCAACTTTATCAGAATTGCTAGCAATAATTTCATCAACAGCTCTCTCAATAGCCTTGGTATCTGTCACCTGCTTCATATTGCGTTCTTCTACAATTTGACGCGGATCCCCACCTTCATTCCAAATAATTTCAAACAGATCCTTAGCAATTTTTCCAGAAATGGTTCCTTCTTTAATAAGATCAATGATGCCCCCCAATTGATCTGGTCTCACTGGTGTTTCTTCAATCTCAAGATTATCTTTATTTAAAGCACCCAAAAGATCATTAATCACCCAATTGGCGACCGTCTTTCCATCACGCCCACCTGCTACTTCTTCGAAATAATCAGCAATAGCTTTTTCTGTCACAAGAATGGAAGCATCATATGCCGTTAACCCTATCTCTTTGACAAAACGCGTTTTTATATCATCAGGCAATTCCGGCAATTCTGCTGCCAAAGAATCCACAAACGCTTGATCAAATTCCAATGGCAAGAGATCAGGGTCAGGAAAATAGCGATAGTCATGCGCTTCTTCCTTTGAACGCATAGACCGCGTTTCACCTTTAGCTGCGTCAAAAAGCCGCGTTTCTTGATCTATTACACCACCATCTTCTAAAATCGCAATCTGACGTCGTGCCTCATATTCAATCGCTTGACCAATGAAGCGAATAGAATTCACATTTTTAATCTCACAGCGCGTCCCAAAATTTTCACCAGGACGACGAACTGATACGTTAACATCCGCACGCATAGAACCTTCATCCATATTGCCATCGCAGGTACCTAAATAACGAACAATGGTACGTAATTTTGTCATATAGGCTTTGGCTTCATCTGCTGAGCGCATATCCGGTTTAGAAACAATTTCCATAAGAGCTACACCAGCACGATTGAGATCTACAAAAGACATTGTTGGATGCTGATCATGCATCGATTTTCCTGCATCTTGCTCAAGATGTAATCTTTCAATCCCAACCTCAATATCTTCAAACTGGCCATTGGAATCTGGTCCAACAGATATAGTAATCTTTCCCTCACCTACAATTGGATAGCGAAATTGAGAAATTTGATATCCCTGTGGTAAATCTGGATAAAAATAATTCTTACGATCAAAAACAGACCTTAGGTTAATGTGAGCCTTTAATCCTAAACCCGTTCGAACTGCTTGACGAACACATTCTTGGTTAATAACTGGTAGCATACCAGGCATAGCTGCATCAATAAGCGATACGTGATTATTCGGTTCAGCACCAAACTTGGTTGAGGCACCTGAAAAAAGTTTTGAATTTGATATGACTTGCGCATGAACCTCCATGCCAATGATGACTTCCCAATCACCTGTAAGCCCAGAAATAAAACGCTTAGAATCAGGAGTCCGCGTATCAATGATTCCCATTGCCAATCCACTACCAATATTTAAATATATCCGATGGCTAATCCAAAACCCCTCTAAGTGCAAGCCTAGAATATAAACTTCATAAAAAAAGCCCCCTTCTCGTTGGACTGTTCTCTTGAAGCAAAACTAACTCTTTTTAGGTGCCTTTTTCTTAGCTGGAGCTTTTTCTTCGCCTTTTTCTTTCACTACAGACTTTTTCTTTACTGGCTTTTCTTCCGTTAAATCCGTTTCATCATATTCCTTCATCAGCTCTTCAATTGTCACTTCTTTATCTGTGACTTTTATCCGTGTAAGCAAATGGTCAATGACTTTTTCTTCAAAGATTGGAGCACGTAGATTCGCAACAGCTTCCGGTGTTTTACGGAAAAAATCCATAATCTCTTTCTCTTGTCCAGGATATTGGCGAACCTGATCAAAAACTGCTGCCTTCAGCTCATCCTCACTTATTTTAACACCAACCTTCATCCCAATTTCAGAAAGCACCAAACCGAGACGAACACGACGCTGCGCAAGAACACGATACTCTTCCCGCGCCTGATCCTCCGTAACGCCTTCATCTTCAAAGGTACGCCCAGCCTTTTTTAAATCGTCATTAACCTGAGCCCATATAGTATTAAATTCAATTTCCAAAAGTCCTTCAGGAATTTCAAAACTATAATCAGCATCTAAAGCATCAAGAATTTGACGCTTAATTTTTTGACGGGTCATTGAGCCATATTGACTTTCTATCTGCCCACGAACAACTTCACGTAAGCGTTCTAGAGACTCTAAACCAACTTTTTGCGCTGCTTCATCATCAACCTTTAATGCATCCGGTTTAGAGACAACTTTAACTGTGATATCAAATTCTGCATCCCGACCAGCCAAATGCATTGCACTATAATTATCAGGAAATTTAACAGAAATCGTTTTCGTATCACCTGCTTTCACGCCAACCAATTGCTCCTCAAAACCAGGAATAAACTGTTTTGACCCGAGAATCAGTTGCGCATCACTATCTGCGCCCCCCTCAAATGGAACACCTTCAAGCTTTCCTAAATAATCTATTGTAACACGATCCCCTTCTTCAGCAGCTCCCTCTTTTAGCGAGTAACTACGGGTAGAAGAAAGGACACGCTCTACTTGCTCATCAATCTCTTGTTCAGGAATAGACGCAATTTCACGAATAACTTCAATATGTTCAAAGTCTTTAATTTCAAATTTTGGCAAAATCTCATACTTTAAATTGAAAACAAAATCGGCTTTACCATCCAAAATTTTTTCATCTTCATCTATATCAATTTGCGGCTGCATCGCTGAGCGTTCATCGCGATCAGCTAAAATAGAACGGGGCGCTTCGCTCACAATCTCATTGAGAATTTCCGCCATAAAAGACTTGCCGTACAGCTTTCGCAGGTATCCAGCAGGCACCTTACCCGGACGAAAACCGTTAAGCTTGACCTTACTTTTGGTATCATCCAACCGTTCATTTAATTTTTCTTCTAAATCTCTCGCCGGAACCACGATCTTAATTTCGCGCTTCAGTCCTTCATTAAGCGTCTCGGTAACCTGCATCAAACAACCTTCATTCTTCTAAAGAGAGGGATACCCCTACTCTGATAATAATTACATTTTAATACTGGAGCGTCAAATCACCATGAAGCGGAATTCCAGACACGTAAAAATCCGTAGTGCTCAAGGAATTCCATTGGTGCGGATGGAGGGACTCGAACCCCCACGGTCTCCCGCCAGAACCTAAATCTGGTGCGTCTACCAATTTCGCCACATCCGCGCTCAAACTTACAAGCCAGTAACCTTATACAAGCGCGTTTCTATACCATTAATTAAAGAAAAAAAGCAAATAAATATATTCAAAAAACTAAATACACAATTATTCTTACAAATTACAAAAACAAAATCTATGCTTTTCAGACAGAACTGCTTCCGCTAAAAGCAGAGTATGTTAAATATGTTCAATACTCCAATCCATATCATAGGCGGCGGTCTGGCAGGTAGTGAAGCAAGCTGGCAGATCGCTCAATCAGGAATTCCCGTTATTTTGCATGAAATGCGGCCCCAAAAAAAATCTGATGCCCATAAAACCGATAAACTTGCAGAACTCGTCTGTTCAAATTCGTTTCGTTCCGATGATTCATTAACAAATGCTGTAGGTCTTTTACATGCTGAAATGCGATTAGCAAAATCCTTGATTATGAAAGCTGCAGATGCCAATAAAGTACCAGCAGGAAGTGCACTTGCCGTTGACCGCGATGAATTTTCAAAAACCATTACGACAGCACTCGAAAATCATCCTCTTATAACGATAGAACGTGAGGAGATTCAAGAAATCCCTGATGATTGGCGTCATATTATCATTGCAACTGGCCCCCTTACCTCACCAGCTCTCGCTCAAGCAATACAAGCAATAACCGGAACAGAATCGCTCTCTTTTTTTGATGCTATCGCACCTATTATCTATAGAGATAGTATTGACATGAACATTTGTTGGTATCAGTCTCGCTATGATAAAATCGGCCCTGAAGGAACAGGAAAAGATTACCTTAATTGCCCTCTTGATAGAGAACAATATGAAGCATTTGTTCAAGAGCTGAAAAGTGCAGAAAAAACAGAATTCCGCGACTTTGAAAAAACACCTTATTTTGATGGATGCCTGCCAATCGAAGTTATGGCTGAACGCGGGCTTGAAACTTTAAGGCATGGTCCAATGAAACCTATGGGATTAACCAATGCCCACAATCCCACAATTAAAGCCTATGCCGTCGTCCAATTACGCCAAGACAATAAGCTTGGAACCCTTTATAATATGGTCGGCTTTCAAACAAAACTGAAATATGGTGAACAAATTCGCATTTTTAGAATGATTCCTGGCCTTGAAAAAGCTGAGTTTGCACGCCTTGGAGGACTTCACCGCAATACCTATCTCAACTCACCAATCATTCTTGATCAAACTCTTCGTTTAAAACAAAGACCCCAACTGCGCTTTGCTGGGCAAATTACCGGATGTGAAGGTTATGTAGAATCATCTGCAATAGGGCTTCTCGCTGGACGTTTCGCCGTTGCTGAGTATAACCATAATTGCCCTTGCCTACCACCACCAACCACAGCGTTAGGAGCTCTTCTGAATCATATTACAGGCGGACACATCGTAATGGAAGAAACAGAAAGAAAATCCTTTCAACCCATGAATATCAATTTTGGACTTTTTCCACCGATTGCGGCTATTAATCATTCAGGAAAACGCCTACCAAGCAAAGAAAAAAAATTAGCAAAAAAACAAGCACTAACTACCAGAGCCCTGAATGACTGTATACAATGGTTAACAGGTGAATAAAAAAATTCCTAGACCAATCGTTGTTTCTGATTTGATGCGTTATAAACCACTCATCTTCTATCTCTTAAACCAATCTCATTACCACCCCACAGAGTAACCACAAAACACGTTACAATATCTGTTTTGACTCATAAATTCTCCATTTGGTCTATATCATTTATTAAACAGTGTGGAGGTTTCAAAAGAGATTTTTACTATAATAGAGTCGTTATTATTATAAATAACAAACCTCAAACGCACTTTAATCGTCAAAAAATGAGTAATAAAAATATGCTGCGATAAAAAATCAAACAGACAGCTCCCTCTTATAGAATACTGACATTCCGATTACTACTGTTACGAGTATAAATCTTCGCCTATGAGAAAGAAGGGGCTCTTCTCAGTATAATATTTTTATTAAAATACTAGAATGTGTTTTACGCACACAAACCTTATGCAACCCCTTAAAATATTTTCAAAAAAACTCACAATGCTAGAAATAAATGCATGCTGCAAAAATTCATCTAAAAAGCATGTGCAGAACATTCGTAAAAAAAAACCCGCTTATGAATAAATCGGGTTTTTTAGTGTTACGCAAACTATTTATTATTAACAGCTTCTTTAAGACTTTTGCCTGCAGAGAATTTGGGCACAGAACGCGCTGGAATATTAATTTCAGCACCAGTTGAAGGATTACGCCCCTTTGTAGCAGCACGATGAGAAACTTCGAAAGAACCAAACCCCGGAAGACGAA
The DNA here is from genome assembly GCF_039543045.1 of Bartonella jaculi. Classification (NCBI taxonomy): domain Bacteria; kingdom Pseudomonadati; phylum Pseudomonadota; class Alphaproteobacteria; order Hyphomicrobiales; family Bartonellaceae; genus Bartonella; species Bartonella jaculi. The sequence goes on along the minus strand of NZ_BAABIZ010000001.1, from coordinate 257,523 downwards.
CATCTCCTCCTGAAGCTAAGGCTTCTGTTACAGAAGCGATAAAAGCATCAACAACAGAACCAGCTTGCGCCTTCGAAACACCTGCCTTTTCAGCAATGGAGCTAACCAATTCACTTTTATTCATTAAACATTTCCTTTCCCTATATTATCAGATAACACAACTTAACCGTGTTATCTGCTAGTTTATTGAAAAGTACAGCAAACAGAAGTCTTATTTTTATCCAAAACATTGTTTTTTAGCAATAATCACAGTTATTCACGGATTTCTTTTAGTTTTTCTCAAAATAAATAGAGAAAAAACCACGAAAATGACTGCAGCTGCTTTGGAAATGCCGGTGAAATTAAGATAATGAATCAGTGCGAAATCTGCAGTCCTTCACTATCATTCTCTGTCCTGAGAGGTACAGGTACCGTGGAAGGTTCCGTCCATTCAATAGGATCAGGGAAACGAACCAAAGCATGTTTAAGAACTTCACTCACATGACTTACTGGAATAATTTCCATATTGTTTTTTACATCATCGGGAATATCAATCAAATCTTTTGCATTTTCTTCAGGAATGAGTACTTTTTTTATACCTCCTCGAAGAGCCGCAAGTAATTTTTCTTTCAACCCACCAATCGGTAATACACGCCCACGTAAAGTAATTTCACCAGTCATAGCAATATCTTTATGCACAGCTATCCCTGTTAATACCGAAACAATTGCTGTCACCATTGCAATCCCAGCTGATGGTCCGTCTTTTGGTGTAGCTCCTTCTGGAACATGAACATGGATATCACGCTTATCAAAAAGCGGGGGTTCAATACCAAAATCAACAGCACGAAACCGCACATAAGACGCTGCTGCCGAAATTGACTCTTTCATGATATCACGCAAATTTCCAGTTACCGTCATTTTGCCTTTACCTGACATCATAACACCTTCAATGGTCAATAGCTCCCCACCAACCTCGGTCCACGCAAGCCCAGTAACAATACCAACTTGGTTTTCTCCTTCAATCTGATTATAGCGGTAACGTTTAACACCCAAAAAATCATTAATGTTATTTTCCGTAATTTTTACAGATTTTTGATGCGTTTTAAGAATTTTTGTAACCGATTTACGTGCTATCTTCATTAATTCGCGCTCAAGATTACGAACGCCCGCTTCACGCGTATAATATTGAATAATAGACCTTATAGCTTCATCAGAAACACCCAATTCTTTTTTAGATAAACAGTGATCTTTCAATGCCTTGGGTAAAAGATGCTGCTTCACAATCTCCATTTTTTCACATTCGGTATAGCCAGCAATGCGAATGATTTCCATACGATCCATTAATGGCCCTGGAATATTAAGAGTATTGGCAGTTGTAATGAACATGACATCAGAAAGATCATATTCGACTTCTAAATAGTGATCAATAAAGGTGCCATTTTGTTCAGGATCAAGCACTTCCAATAAAGCCGATGAAGGATCTCCACGGAAATCTTGCCCCATTTTATCAATTTCATCGAGCAAGAAAAGTGGATTAGATTTCTTAGCTTTTTTCATAGACTGAATAATTTTTCCAGGCATAGACCCAATATATGTACGGCGATGTCCACGAATCTCCGCTTCATCTCGCACACCTCCTAATGAGATACGAACATATTCACGTCCCGTTGCTTTCGCAATAGAACGAGCAAGTGATGTTTTTCCTACACCAGGAGGACCTAGCAAACAAATAATAGGACCTTTTATTTTTGAAGCTCGACTTTGTACTGCTAAATATTCAACAATTCGCTCCTTGACTTTTTCAAGACCAAAATGTTCATTATTCATGACTTTTTCAGCGAAGTCTAAATTGTTTTTAATTTTCGACTTTTTCCCCCAAGGCATTGCCAATAACCAATCAAGATAGTTACGTACAACTGTCGCCTCTGCAGACATAGGAGACATATTCCGTAACTTTCTGAACTCTGCCTCAGCCTTTTCTCGTCCTTCCTTCGAAAACTTTGTCTTCGTGATGCGTTCTTCTAACTCAGAAAGCTCATCGCGACTATCATCACCCGCTCCCAACTCCTTCTGAATAGCCTTCATCTGCTCATTGAGATAATATTCACGTTGGTTTTTCTCCATTTGCCGTTTAACATGCGAACGAATACGCTTTTCAACCTGCAAAACAGAAATCTCTCCTTCCATGAATGAAAGAACACGCTCAAGGCGATCACGGATAGGTAACAGCGCTAATATTTCTTGTTTTTCTGAAAGTTTAATCATCAAATGGGAAGCAATAGTATCAGCAAGCTTAGAAGGATTATCAATCTGGCCAATAGCATTAGCAACATCAGGAGAAATTTTCTTATTAAGCTTTACATAATTTTCAAAATAGGCAATCACCGACCTTGAAAGAGCTTCGATTTCAACATTATTCTCCCTAGGCTCCTCTATAATAGTTGCATAAGCTTGATGATAATCTTCATACACAGTAAATTGGTTGACTCTTGCACGTCCGGTCCCTTCAACTAAAACTTTTACAGTGCCATCAGGAAGCTTTAAAAGTTGAAGAATATTAGCAAACGTACCAATATCATAAATATCTTCCGATTTTGGATCATCATCAGAAGCATTTTTTTGCGTAACTAATAATATCTGTTTATCAACCGCCATCGTTTCTTCAAGAGCACGAATCGATTTTTCTCGGCCAACAAAAAGTGGAACAATCATATGTGGGAAGACAACAATATCACGAAGAGGTAAAACAGCATAAACCCCTTCTCTCACCCTATCTGTCTTTTCATCAATATATTGCATAATTCTCCTTTCCGGAGCCTATGATCTATTCGCTACACAAGCCCACCTTTAGAAAAGCCCCAGCTCTGCACAACACATGAAGTGGTAACTGTGAACCCATAAATCAAGCATTAGGACTATAAATATCCCAAAACAACCATCCTCAAATGAGGTTTATACCACTTCTCATATCGCATAATATCATGCCGATACATTTTCTTTATCTTCTGCACGTTCTGAATAAATGTAAAGAGGACGTGCTTTCCCATCAACTACGTCACTCGAAATAACCACTTTTTGAACGCCTTCAAGAGCTGGAAGCTCAAACATAGTCTCAAGAAGTATCTTTTCCATAATAGAGCGTAAACCACGCGCACCAGTTTTACGCTCAATCGCTTTCTTAGCAATAACCCGTAAGGCATCTTCATGAAATGATAACTCAACATTTTCCATCTCAAAAAGACGCTGATATTGCTTCACTAACGCATTTTTAGGTTGTGATAAAATTTGAACAAGTGCATTAACATCCAAATCCTCTAAGGTGGCGACAATAGGAAGACGACCAATAAACTCTGGTATCAAACCAAACTTTATAAGATCTTCTGGCTCTAAATCACGAAAAATCTCACCAACACAACGCTCATCAGGCGCTTTAACTGTAGCAGAAAAACCGATAGAAGTTTTTTCACCTCGTCCTGAAATAATCCGTTCCAAACCAGCAAAAGCCCCACCACAAATGAATAAAATATTTGTTGTATCAACCTGAAGAAATTCTTGTTGTGGATGCTTACGCCCACCTTGAGGAGGAACAGAAGCAATCGTTCCTTCCATAATTTTTAACAATGCTTGCTGAACACCTTCTCCTGAAACATCTCTTGTAATAGAAGGATTATCAGCTTTACGAGAAATCTTATCGACCTCATCAATATAAACAATGCCACGCTGTGCACGTTCAACATTATAGTCAGCAGCTTGAAGAAGTTTTAAAATAATATTTTCGACATCTTCACCCACATAGCCTGCTTCAGTCAAAGTGGTTGCATCTGCCATCGTAAAAGGCACATCGATAATACGCGCTAATGTTTGTGCTAAGTACGTCTTACCACATCCCGTTGGACCAACAAGAAGAATATTCGATTTCGCTAGCTCAATATCATTGCTTTTAGACTGGTGCGCAAGCCGTTTATAATGATTATGGACCGCAACAGAAAGAACACGCTTTGCATGCTGCTGACCAATAACGTAATCATCGAGAACTGTTATAATTTCCTGTGGAGTAGGAACACCATCACGCGCCTTAATCCCAGAAGATTTATTTTCTTCACGAATAATATCCGTGCAAAGCTCTACGCATTCATCGCAGATGAATACAGTAGGGCCCGCGATGAGCTTACGCACTTCATGCTGACTTTTGCCGCAGAACGAGCAATAGAGAGTATTTTTTGATTCGCTCCCGCTATTGCCAATTTTGCTCATTTCATTTTCCTTTCACCACGATATATGAATACTTCGTTTTTTCAAATGAAGCTTTTCATAACGACAACTAAAAGACATATACAAAACCATGCGTGTCACAATATCTTTAGGTGTTTTTCTTATTATTTTGCGATATTTTTATAAAACTCTCTCTTTAGAGTAGTTCTCTTTTCTATAAAAATTCTTAATCTTTTTCTTCTTTTTCAGTTTCTGCGCGATATTGTATAACATCATCAACTAAACCGAATTGTTTAGCTTCTTGCGCGGTCATAAAATGATCGCGATCAAGAGTTTTCTCAATAACCTCATAATCCTGACCTGTATGTTGAACATAAATTTCATTTAAACGCTGTTTCATCTTTATAATATCTTGCGCATGCCTTTCAATATCTGAAGCCTGACCTTGGAAACCACCAGATGGCTGATGCACCATAATACGTGCATTTGGCAAAGTAAAACGGTGTCCTTTTGCTCCAGCTGTTAAAAGTAACGATCCCATAGATGCTGCTTGTCCCATGCAAAGTGTAGCAACAGGAGGGCGAATAAACTGCATAGTATCGTAAATTGCCATACCAGATGTTACTACACCACCTGGTGAGTTTATATAAAGACTAATCTCTTTCTTAGGATTTTCCGCTTCCAAAAAGAGCAATTGCGCACAAACAAGCATCGCCATACCATCTTCAACAGGACCATTAATAAAAATAATCCGTTCTTTTAAAAGACGAGAAAAAATATCATAAGCCCGTTCGCCGCGATTAGTCTGTTCAATAACCATAGGAACAAGACTTAATGCTGTTTTTATTGGATTATTCATGTTTTTACTTCCGTTTATAGTAAGAATCGTTCTTCACACTTTTATCTGTAGGCTAACACTCTTCTCTTACGCAAGCCACAATCAACGGCTGTTTAGGCAAGATTAAAATCCCAATAGTTAAAATAGCAATAACAACTCTACTTGAATAAACCACGCGTATCAGGAATGCGAGATACTGCCCAATGGTAAAAACTTCCTTCCTGAGGTTTTTGAGTGGTTTTTGTCTTTCTGTGAATATGAAATCCTATCAAACGTGGATCTAGAAGCGGTTTAACGCCAAAAGCCGGATCAAAGATATATTCAGTTTTTCGCCCTGTCCAATAATAAAAAGTTTCCTTTCCCTTTGCTTCATGAAAAAAACCATATCGCTTGGCTAATCGCGAAATACCATCATTACCAAATATTGTAACCCCAAGACTGCTCGGTAAAATCGGCATTTTTTTCCTCTTTAACCAGAATGGTTTCCAAATACGACGTCTAAACCCAAGCCAATCAGGAACAATTTCTGTGCCTGCCCAATAATCTTCAAATACTTTTATAATAGGGTTATCTAACGGAAAATAAAGTGCAGAAACACCTACCCTTACAGCATTTTCTCTTGCAAGCCAAACCTTATCCGCATCTGGGTGAAATTGTTTAACTAAGTAAATATCTGTATCTAACCAAACACCTTGCCGATATTTCATCAACATAACACGAAAAAATCAGAAAATTGAACAATTGTACATCCTAGTTTATCATAAGAAAAATTGGGATCAAGGCGGTAAATCGCTGAACGTGGTAGAATTGATTCGGCTTCATACAATTCAACACCAAAAGGCAGATTATCTATTTTTTATCATAATTGAAAAGCTTAACGCGTTGCCCAGTTTTAACCATTAAAGACAAACAAAGTCTATCGACCAATCTTAATTGTCCACTATACCCAAAAGTGCAAATATCCATAGCTAATACATTAAAAATATTCTAAACTTACACGAAATAACTGCTCAACATCACGAACACTCTCAGAAAGAGCAAAAATTACTATCCGATCACCAGACAAAATACGCGTATTTGCCGAAAGCTGTATTATTGTCTTATTGCGATAAATCGCACCAATTCTCAAACCCTCTGATAAATTGAGCTCTGACAATGACTTACCAACCAATGAAGATGTTTGCATCACTTCAGCCTCAATAATTTCTGCTTGCCCATTAAAAACTGAATGAACAGCACGAATACGACCACGGCGCATCTGTTGCAAAATTCTCGATATAGTAACACTATGTGGATTAAGATATGCGTCTACACCAACCGCACGGCTGAACTCTTGGTAAGAAACATTGTTGATCAAAACCATATTGGCTTTGCATCCTAATCTTTTAGCAATAATAGCACTTAAGAGATTGACCTGATCCTGATTGGTCAATGTAATCATTAAATCGGCCTGACTAATTCCAGCATCCTGAAGAATTACTGGATCTAATACATTACCATATAAAACAGTCGTTTTTTCGAGTTGGTCAGCAATTGTTAGTGCCCTTTCTCTCTGGGATTCTATAATTTTCAATCTTAATTTATGGAGGCGCTTTTCAATAGCCTGAGCAACATAAAGACCAATGTGACCGCCTCCCGCAATAATCATGCGATGAGCATCTTGTTCTTTATGACCAAAAAGTCCAACTGCACGGCGCATCTGATCACGAGCAACGACAAGATAGGTCACATCGCCAACACGTAATTGCGTCTCTGAATGCGCTATTAATAATTCTGAGCCACGTTTAATAGCTGTGACCGTCGTCCGAAGATCTGGAAAAAGCTCTGTTAACTGACGCAAAGGTGTATTAATAACCGGACAATCTTCCATGCATTCCAAGGCTAATGCAACAATATCATCATTACAAAAATAAAGAACATCTATTGCACCAGGTAAAGCAATACGACGCAGAACCATTTCCCCAACTTCAACTTCTGGCGAAATAACCACGTCAATGGGAATATTCTCTCGAGCAAAAAGCGTTTTATAGCGTGGTTCTAAATAAGATTGTGAGCGAATACGTGCTATTTTTGTTGGAACATTAAATAAGGAATGTGCCACTTGGCATGCTACCATATTGACTTCATCAAATAAAGTCACAGCAATCAACATATCAGCTTTGTCTGCATCGGCAGCCAAAAGGACTTCAGGCCGTGAACCGTGGCCGACAAAACCTCTAACATCCAACGTATCGCGAATTTTTTCAATCAATCTCGTTTCAATATCAATAACAGTGACATCATGATTTTCAGAAGCAAGACGCTCTGCTATCCCATAACCAACCTGTCCTGCTCCACAAATAATAACACGCATAATCTTAAGAAACTCCAAGCGCCTTAAGCTTACGATGCAAAGCTGAACGCTCCATACCTATAAATTCAGCTGTGCGCGATATGTTTCCACCCAAACGCCCAATCTGCGCCTCTAAATACCTCTTTTCAAATAATTCTCTTGCTTCACGCAACGGTAAATCCATTATATTCTCATCTGAATCCATTTGAAGGCGCGGCAAAGAATCGCCCATTTCAGTAGGGAGAAAATCCGCTGTTATTGGATCGTCGCCATCACGCACAAGAATGAGAAGACGCTCAATATTATTGCGGAGCTGTCGTACATTACCCGGCCAAGCATGCGCTTGCAAAATAGCTATCACATCATTACTAATTTCACGCGGCTTAATACCAAGCTGCTGCGATATTATTTGAACAAAATGACGCACAAGTTCTGGAATGTCTTCACGACGTGCTGAAAGTGCTGGAACAGCAATAGGAACAACCGAAAGACGATGAAAAAGGTCTTCTCTAAAACGCCCATCAGAAATGAGATTTTCAAGATTTTGCGCCGTCGAGGAAATGATACGAACATCTACCTTGACACGTTTTGTGCCACCAACCCTCTCAAATGTTTGCCCTGTCAATACCCGAAGAATTTTACCTTGAGTCTCACGTGGCATATCAGCAATTTCATCAATATATAATATTCCGCCATGGGCTTCCTCTAATGCACCAATCTTGCGCTCTCCTCCCTCCATTTCGTTACCAAACAATTCTATTTCCATTTTTTCCGGAGTGATCATTGCTGCATTAATTATAACAAATGGCCCATTTGAACGTGTTGAAAGCGCGTGAATAGCGCGTGCTACCCTTTCCTTTCCCGCACCCGAGGGGCCGGTAATCATAATGCGACTATTGGTCGGTGCCACTTTTTCTATGGTTTGGCGCAAATGTTTCATCGCGGTTGATGTTCCGAGCAGTTCTGATGTCTCACTCGAGCGTTTTCGCAATTCTAAAAGTTCACGTTTTAAATTCGAATTTTCAAGAGTCCGTTCCGCAATCAAGACAAGCCGATCAGCTTTAAAGGGTTTTTCAATGAAATCGTACGCTCCTCGTTTTATAGCAGAAACAGCCGTCTCAATATTACCATGACCAGAGATCATAACCACTGGAAGAGCAGGATACCGCATTTTAATTTCATCAAGCAGCGCTAAACCATCGAGACGACTTCCTTGCAACCAAATATCCAAAAAAATGAGCTTTGGAATACGCTCACTAATTTGTGTTAATGCTTCATCAGAGTTACATGCAACACGTGTTTCATAGCCTTCATCATCTAAAATACCAGCAATAAGCTCACGAATATCCGCTTCATCATCAACAATTAAGATATCTGATACCATCTTATTCCCCTATCTTATGATTTATGGATTGTGCAATACTATCCTGCTTAGCCCCATCTGCCAGAAATATCAAACGGATCATTGCTCCACGACCTTCATAAAAACTCTTCGGTGCATCATGTAATTCCATGGTACCGCCATGATCTTCAATAACTTTGCGCACAATGGCTAATCCAAGCCCTGTCCCTTTTTCTCGCGTTGTTATATAAGGTTCTAACAATTTTTGCCTTTGTTCTTTAGGAAGTCCTTTACCATTATCGATAACATCCACAACCACACACCCTTTTTGACGATAAGAACGTACAAGAATATGACCGTGAATACTTTCCTCTCGCATAACTGAATCTATAGATTCGCTTGCGTTTTTGATGACATTACAAAAAGCTTGCACAATAAGACGGTTATCAAATGCACCTAACAATGGTACACTTCCTAAGTCTTGCTCAAAATGAATATCATGTCGCGTCACTTCTATCAAGAAACATGCTTCACGCAGCAATCCGCGTATATCTAAAATATTCATCTGCGGTTTTGGCATACGAGCAAAAGAAGAAAACTCGTCAACCATACGCCCAATATCTCCAACCTGTCGAATAATCGTATCGATACACCGATCAAAGACCTCCCGATCCTGCGTAATAACGTTGTTGTAACGTTTACGAATACGTTCAGCCGATAATTGAATAGGTGTCAGCGGATTTTTGATTTCGTGGGCAATACGGCGTGCAATATCTGCCCACGCCGATGAACGTTGTGCTTCAACAAGGTCTGTAATATCATCAATCGTTAGAACCCAAGATTGCCCTTGCCCATCATCCTCTTCCATCGTAATTTGCACATTACAAACGCGTTCTTGTCCCGCAACACTTAAACTTACCTGCTCACGATGATTCTTACGATCTAACGAACGCGCAAGCTGGAAAACTTGCCAAATTTCAGCACTTAACAATAAAAGACTGCGTCCAATAACTTTTTCAGAGCGAATATCAAACATTGTTTCAATAGAGCGATTGATAATTGTAATATCACCATTATCATCGATTCCAGCCACTCCCGCTGTTACACCAGACAAAACAGCTTCAGAAAAACGCCGTCTCTCATCAATTTGATCGCGAACTGCGATCAACTCATTACGCCGACTCTTCAGTTCACTGACCATATAATTGAACGTTTTTGATAACTGCCCAATATCTCCATCGCGCGCGCGTACTGGCACAAAGATTTCCATATTCCCTGAAGCAACATCATCGGCAGCACTGATAAGAAGACGAATAGGACGTACTAAGCGATCAGCAACAGCAATACCTGCCCAAATAGCTGATAAAAATAAACTAAAAAAAAGACACAGATAAAGCATACCGAATGCGACTTGTGTCAAAAGACGATTCTCATTTAAATCACGATAACGATCTGTATTGACTTCCGTCAAACGCAAAGCCGATAAAACATCTTTATCAACGTCACGTACGAGATATAAAAATGTATTCGGGATATTGGTAAATTTTAAAATAATGCCAAAATAGTCATGAACCCCCGGTTGAAAAGAAAAAGGCCTTGCGCTGGTTGCACGCTCAATAAGATTGGGGGGGGGAATAGGTAGTGTATCCTCATCACCAAGATCACTTGATATAAAAATAGTGCCCTTAGAACTTAATAAAAATGCACCGCGCAGATTGCGCCCTATAGCATGACGCGTTAATTGCATCCTATATTCAGCTGCACTACGCTCTAAAAGCTTTTTGTTATCAAGTGCAAATGCCATAGCGTAAGATAAATTTTTCAAATTTTGAAGCATTTCATCCGCATAAGCATTTGCTAAATCGATAGAAGAACCTACAATTTGACGTGTTGTCGTATCAAACCATCGATCAAGCCCTAAGTTTAGTGCAGGCCCCGATACAAGAGCGACTGCAACAGCTGGCATGGTTGCAACAAGCGCAAATAACGAAATAAGGCGCACATGAAGACGGGAACCCGCACGCCTTGACCGCCACGCACGAATGATGGGAATCATCTCATAAAAAACAATGATCACAAGGCCTAAAACCCAAACACTATTAATCCCTATAAGAATAAGAGTTACAGCTCTACTGGGAACAACAGGGGTTAATCCAATAAGGATGATAAATGAAACAGAGGCTGTTAATAAAGCCAAAACAATGATTGTAATACCTAAAAAAACATATACTTTATTTAAGCGATACAATTCATCATTATAACTATTTTGTTCTATATCTTGGAGATTTGTAACAGATGTTGTATTCATGATGTGCTTACATTACCTTATCTCATCTTCCCATATAACCCTTTGTAACAAAACTTGACAATACCAATACCGAATTTAAAATATAGAAAATCTCGCGAATGAAGAAAAAACTTCTATATTTTTCAAAATATATTGAAAATAAAGTGTGCTAGCTGTTACTTTATATAAGGAGATGAGATGCGGTTAACAAAACAGACCAATTATGCCCTCCGAATGCTCATGTATTGTGCAGATAATCAGGAATCTCTAAGCCGTGTTTCAGAAATTGCCAAGGCATATGCCGTTTCCGAGCTTTTTTTACTTAAAATCCTTCAACCACTTGTTGAAGCAGGTTTTATAAAAACAGTACGAGGACGAAATGGCGGTGTTAAATTAGCTAAACCTGCAGCAGAAATCTCAGTAGCTGATGTTGTGAAAGTAACGGAAGATAACTTTTCCATGGCACAATGTTTTGATACTTCAGAACCTGATTGCCCATTAATAAGTTTTTGTGTTTTAAATACGGCACTTCAAAAAGCATTAAATGCTTTTTTTGATGTGTTATCAGTGACTTCCCTTGCGGATCTACAACGACCATCCTTTCGAAATCAATTAAAAATTGATGACCATAAAACAATCAACTAAAATAATACGAAAGGCAACAGAGATAATATGAAAAGGAATTAAGCATTTCTATTGCAGCGATAATATTAGCCGCTGGACGCGGTGAAAGAGCAGGATCTCTACAAAAAATCCCAAAACAATACCGACTTTTAGGACAAGAGCCGGTTATTTGTCATACTGTGCGTTGTTTTTCCCAACACCCAGCTATCACAACGATTATCCTCGTTATTCATCCTGAGGACTACCAAATCTGTGAGCAAGCTATCGTTGATTTTAAAGAGAACCTTATCATTATTGAAGGAGGCAATACACGTCAAATGTCTACCTTACGTGGGCTTCATGCACTTAAAAAGTTCAAGCCCAAATATGTGCACATTCATGATGGTGCACGACCATTTGTTGAAAACCAGCTCTTAGAGAAAATCCATAATACCGTCAATCATCAAGAAGGCGTTCTCCCCGTTCTCGCTGTCTCTGATACCCTCAAACGCATAGATAGCACGTACCATGTTTTAGAAACAATTCCACGTACACATCTTTATAGCGCACAAACTCCACAGTGTTTTCCCTTTGAACGCATCTTAGATGCCCATGAAAAGGCAATGCAAACTTGCAAAAAAGAATTTACCGATGATTCTGCAATCGCCGAATGGTTTGGGATCCCTATGCGCACTATTCCAGGAGATCCTCATAACATAAAAATTACATGGCACGAAGATTTTGATACCGCACATTTATATCTCCAGAAAAAAATGCAAATGTTTCCTGATATCCGTACCGGCAATGGTTATGATGTTCATTCTTTCGAAGAAGGGACTTCTCTTATCTTATGTGGTATAAAAATTCCTTTTTATAAAAAATTAAATGGACACTCCGATGCTGATGTCGCGCTTCATGCGCTAACAGATGCCTTGCTCGCTACGCGAGGTGCAGGAGATATCGGCACACATTTTCCTCCCTCTGATCCCCGATGGAAAAATGCATCATCAGAAATTTTTTTACGTCATGCTCTTGATATTATTAAGCAAGCAGGTGGACGTATTGCCAATGTTGATATCACACTGATCGCCGAAAACCCTAAAATCGGCCCCTATCGCCATAAAATGACAGAAAATCTTATAAATATACTCACAATCTCACCCGATCGAATCTCTATTAAAGCGACAACAAATGAAAAATTAGGGTTTATTGGTCGTGAAGAGGGCATTGCCGCTTTTGCAACAGCTAGCGTCCTCTACCCAGGAGGAATTCCAAATGATATCTTTGTGTGAAAAACAAGCGCATGCAGTTCTTACAGCTTGTCGTCAAAAAAGCTTGCTTTTAACAACCGTTGAATCTTGTACAGGGGGACTCATTGCCGCAAATCTTACAAGTATTGCAGGATCATCCGATGTACTTGATTGTGGATTTGTTGTTTATTCAAATGAATCTAAAACGCGCCTCGTTGGCGTATGCGCTAAACTTATAAAAACGTACGGCGCTGTTTCAAAAGAAGTCGCTCTTGCAATGGCCGAGGGTGGATTAAAATATTCGCGAGCTGGAATTGCAGTTGCTGTAACAGGAATTGCAGGACCGGCAGGAGCATGCCTTGATAAACCTGTAGGGCTTGTGCATTGCGCAGTTGCTTACAAAAATCATGAAACTCAGCATACAGAATTGCATTTTGGAAACCTTGATCGTAATGCTATTCGCTATGCAACCGTTGAAAATGCTTTGAAAAGCATCCTAGAATGTCTCCAATAACATTCCCACATCTGAGTTTCAAGAGTGCATATCACCACAATCACAGTCCATGGCATCACATAAGGTATCGCGCAACAAAATCAACCGAATAAATTACGTTACTGAGGAACCATAAATCTGATCAGCACGCATTTCAAAAGCATCCGTAAACTTACGAAAAGCAATATCAAACATTGAACCCATCACCAATCCAAGCATTTTGTTTTTAAATTCATAATCAATAAAAAACTCTACATTACATGTGTTGGTATTCTCAATATGATGAAAGACCCAACGATTTTCCAGATATCTGAATGGACCATCAATATATTTAACCTCTATAAGATTTTTCTTTGGCTGAAGATATACTTGGGTCGTGAAAGTTTCTCGGATAACTTTATAACCCACTGTCATGTCAGCAAGAAGCAATGTCTTTTCCTCACATCGTTTCCGAGAACGGACTATTAAAGCCTCGCACATCGGTAAGAATTCAGGATAACGCTCAATATCTGAAACAAGATCAAACATTTCGCGAGCACTATGGGCAATCAGCCGATGTGTTGTAAAAGTCGGCATAACTATCTCTGTAAAGCAAATTTTTCATCTCGCGCTTTTTGTAAAATTGCGAAATCATCGCCTGCATGATGAGAGGAACGTGTCAGAGGATTGGAAGCCATATGCAAAAAACCCTTTACTTTACCAATCTTGGCAAAAGACTCAAATTCTTCAGGAGGTACAAAACGAACAACCGGATGATGTTTCCGCGTAGGCTGCAAATACTGCCCAATTGTCATAAAGTCAACATCAGCAGAGCGCAAATCATCCATCAATTGAAGAATTTCATTTCGTTCTTCACCAAAACCAACCATAATACCTGATTTTGTAAAGATTGTTGGATCAAGTTCTTTAACGCGTTGTAACAACCGTATTGAATGAAAATAGCGCGCCCCTGGACGAACTTTTAAATATTTAGAGGGAACTGTTTCCAAATTATGATTAAAAACATCAGGCTTAGCAGCAACAACAATTTCTAAAGCTCCATCCTTATGGCGAAAATCAGGTGTAAGAACTTCAATTGTTGTCTTGGGAGCTTTTCGACGAATAGCATAAATAACTTTCGCAAAATGCTCAGCACCACCATCAGCAAGATCATCACGATCAACCGATGTAATAACAACATGTTTTAATTCCATCCGTGCAACAGCATCTGCCACACGTTCTGGCTCGTTTTCATCGACAGCAAGTGGAATGCCCGTTGCAACATTGCAAAATGCACATGCCCGCGTACATATTTCACCCAAAATCATAAAGCTGGCATGACGCTGGCTCCAACATTCACCAATATTTGGACAACCTGCTTCTTCACATACGGTTACTAATTTATGAGCACGTACAATACCATGTGTTTCTTTATATATCTGTGATGTTGGTGCTTTTACACGAATCCAATCCGGTTTTTTTTGAATACTTGTATCTGGACGATGCGCCTTTTCAGGATGACGCAAACGCCTATTCGTAACTCTATCAACAACCGTAACCATTTAAGCCTCTGCCTCTTCAATAATGGAACGCCGATGAAAAATCACAAAATACAAGATTTTTCATACAATCCAGCCATCAAGCATTTAAAACTTGACCATAAGCATCCAATACACTCTCTTTCATCATTTCCGACAATGTTGGATGTGGAAAGACGGTATGCATCAATTCTTCCTCGGTTGTTTCAAGATTCATGGCAATGACAAAACCTTGAATCAGTTCTGTTACTTCTGCCCCTACCATATGAGCACCAAGAAGCTGTCCCGTTTTTTTATCAAAAATCGTTTTTACTAATCCCTGATCTTCTCCTAAAGCAATGGCCTTACCATTAGCCGAAAAAGAATAACGACCAATACGTATATCATAGCCAGCCTCTTTCGCTGCTGCTTCTGAAAGCCCCACAGATGCAACCTGCGGTGTGCAATATGTACATCCTGGAATTTTTCTTTTATCAAGCGGATGGGCGCTCTTCAAACCTGCAATATGTTCAATACATATCACGCCTTCTTCTTCTGCTTTATGTGCCAACATGGGAGGACCTGCCACATCACCAATAGCATAAATACCTTCCACACCTGTCCAACTCCATTCATCGGTTACAATGCACCCACGATCGGTTTTTATACCTAATGCTTCCAACCCAAGATTTTCAATATTACCCTGAATGCCAACAGCTGAAATGAGCCTATCAACTGTGATTGTTTCTGTCTTACCCTTTACATCAATATGCGCAGTAATAGAATCAGAAGCTTTTTCAACTTTTGTTACTTTTGCTTGGCTAAAAATGCGAATGCCTTTTTTTTCTAATTGTTTACGAGCAAATGTTGAAATTTCAATATCTTCAGCTGGCATGATATGAGACATCATTTCAACAACAGTTACCGTTGCTCCCATATCATGATAAAAAGAGGCAAATTCAATACCTATTGCCCCTGATCCCATTACCAAAAGCGATTTCGGTATTGTGTGGGGAATCATAGCTTCAAAATAAGTCCAAATAAGCTTTCCATCTGGCTCAATCCCAGGAAGAACACGAGGACGTGCACCCGTTGCAATAATGATATGCTTTGCTTGATAGATCCCCTCTCCTAAGGTTCCTTTAGGTACTGGATTCTGTGGTTGCATAATCGGTTTGGAAGATGAAGAAACCATAATTTCCGCAAGCTCACTCCCTTTTGCCTTCTTGGTAAGCTTCGCCTCACCCCAAATAATATCAATTTTGTTTTTTTTCATCAAAAAACCAACACCAGCATTTAAACGCGCTGAAACCCCACGTGAACGCGCCACAACATCTTTGATGTTTGCTTCCATTGAACCGTTAAGCTTTAGTCCATAATCTTTCGCATGCTCAGCAAAATGCTTTATTTCTGCCGAACGCAAGAGTGCCTTGGTTGGAATACAACCCCAATTTAAGCAAATCCCGCCTAGATGTTCACGTTCAACAATCGCAGTCTTAAAGCCGCACTGCGCCGCACGAATTGCGGTTACATATCCACCAGGCCCCGAGCCAATCACAATTACATCATAAAGATTCGCCACAGTAATTCCTCCATGAATATACACAAAACGGACATGCACTCTTTAAGCTTAAGACTAAAAAACAACATAACAAAAATTTCCTGTGTCTTTCATTCCAAACGCATCATACATGCCTTTATCAAATCAAAAAAAACGATATCGTAGTTTAAACTGTTTTAATCTGCCTCTTACCGTATTAACATACCATACGCACACACAATATCATGTGAAGCACTTTTAAACAGCTCAAATTAACATTGCTAATGGATTTTCAATCATCTTCTTAAAAGTCTGCGCAAGCTCTGCTGCTAACGCGCCATCAACAGCACGGTGATCAGCAGAAAGTGTAACCGACATGACTGTCGCAATCCCTAATGCACTATTTCTAACAACCGCACGTTGTTCACCTGCGCCAATCGCAAAAATCGTCGCATGTGGCGGATTAAGAATAGCAGAAAAACTTTTCACACCATACATCCCCATATTGGATATAGCTGTTGTTCCGCCTTGATATTCTTCCATTTTTAACTTGCGCTCACGTGCACGTTTTGCAAAATCCTTCATCTCATTAGAGATAATCGACAAAGACTTTTCCTCCGCATGGCGAACAATTGGGGTAATTAAACCATTCGCAACAGAAACAGCTACCCCAATATCACAGTATTTATGGTGAAGTATTCCATCTTCAAGCCAAGAAACATTAGCATCGGGAACCGCTTTTAAAGAAAGAGCTACAGCTTTAATAACCATATCGTTAACGGAAATCTTATAAGCAGGCTTAACACCTTCTTGCGTCTTAACCATTGGAGCAGCAGCATTCAATTGCGCACGCAGCTCCAATAACGCATCGAGTTCACAATCTATTGTCACATAGAAATGCGGTACTCTCTGCTTTGATTCAACCAAACGTTTGGCGATTGTTTTACGCATGTTATTATGGGGTATGAATGTATATTCACCTTCTTTGAAAAGTTGCAGTATCTGTTTGTCAGAAGTCCCCACAGCTATCGGCTGCATATTTTGTAATGAATATGAATCCTCAGAAGCACCACCTTTCATGGCTTTTTCTACATCGCGCTTGATAATACGCCCCTGTGGACCGCTCCCAGAAACAAGTGATAAATCGAGCCCCGCTTGGGCTGCTAACCGCCGTGCCAAGGGGGAAGCAAAAAGACGTATACTCTTTTTATCTTGCTGTATGAATTGCTGAGCTGGTGATACATGCAACATCTGTATTGCCTTTGAAGCTGTCTGTTTTGCATCCTTTGATTCTTTAATTGCAAAAGAAGAAGAGGGGTCTTCTACAGCCTTTGCAACCTCGGCTAACTCTTCACCTTCTTCTGCTAAAACAACAATTAAACTATTCACTTTAACGCCTTGCGTTCCAGCAGGAACAACGATTTTAGCAACAGTTCCTTCATCAACGGCTTCGACTTCCATTGTCGCCTTATCCGTTTCAATTTCAGCAATAACATCACCGGAAGAAACCTTATCTCCTTCCTTGACATTCCATTTTGACAAATTCCCTTCTTCCATCGTAGGAGAAAGCGCAGGCATCGTAATCTTAATGGACATAGTGCTTTCCTCCGTTATGCTCTATAAGTCACAGCCTTAACGGCCTCAACAATTTCAGCTATATTAGGCAAAGCCAACTTTTCAAGATTGGCAGCATAAGGCATAGGAACATCCTTGCCGGCAATTGTAGCAATTGGTGCATCAAGATAGTCAAAAGCCTGTTGCATAACCCGCGTTGCTATTTCAGTGCCAACAGATGATTGAGGATATCCCTCTTCAATCGTTACCAAACGACCTGTTTTTTTAACGGAAGCAAGAATTGTTGGGAGATCCATCGGACGAATAGTACGCAAATCTATTAATTCAACATCGATACCAAGTTTTTCAATTTCAGGTAACGCTTGAACCGCATAATGCATCCCAATCCCATATGCAACAATCGTGACATCTTGACCAGTTTTATGAATGCGCGCCTTACCAATAGGCAAAACAAAATCATCTATTTGAGGAACTTCAAATTGATGACCGTACAAAATCTCGTTTTCAAGGAAAATGACAGGATTGTCATCACGAATAGCAGCCTTCAATAGACCTTTTGCATCGGCAGCGCTGTAAGGCATAACAACTTTAAGACCTGGTATATGACTATACCATGCAGCATAACACTGAGAATGCTGAGCACCAACACGCGCAGCCGCACCATTGGGGCCACGAAAAACCATGGGAGCTGACATTTGTCCACCAGACATATAACGGGTTTTTGCTGCCGAATTGATAATCTGATCAATGGCCTGCATAGCAAAATTAAATGTCATAAATTCAACAATGGGGCGTAATCCACCAAATGCAGCACCAACAGCTAATCCTGCAAAGCCGTGTTCTGTTATTGGTGTATCAATAATGCGACGCGCACCAAACTCTTCCAACAAACCTTGACTAACCTTATAAGCACCCTGATATTGCGCGACTTCTTCTCCCATCAAGAAAACCATCTCATCACGCCGCATCTCTTCAGCCATAGCCTGATTAAGTGCTTCACGTACTGTCATCGTAACCATTTGCGTCCCCGCTGGAATATCGAAATCAGGAGCAATATCAAAAGTAGGAGATGCAGGCATTACAGAAGAACAAGAGGGAGATCCTCCCTTAGACTTTTTAAAAGTATCGGCAGCCTGTGAAATATCATCAGCACTTTCACCTTCTTCTAACAACACAGCAATAACAGTGTTCACCTTTACGCCTTCAGAACCTTCAAGCACAACAATTTTACCAAGAGTGCCTTCATCAACAGCCTCTACTTCCATCATTGCTTTATCGGTTTCAATTTCAGCAATTATATCACCAGAGCTAACTTTATCGCCTTCTTTCTTGAGCCATTTAGACAATTTACCTTCTTCCATCGTTGGTGAAAGCGCCGGCATCAAAATATCAATAGACATACTTGCTTCCCTCGCATCAAACTAAAACATCAGTATAGAGCTCAGAAACATCTGGCTCTTGATCACTTTGTGCAAAATCCGCCGCATCAGCAACAATCGCACGCACTTCTTTATCAATAGATTTTAAATCGTCTTCGTTCGCAAAGCCTTGTTTAAGAATTCGACTTTTCACCTGATCAATCGGATCATGATCCTCTTTTATTTTCTGAACTTCTTCTTTTGAACGATATTTCGCTGGATCTGACATAGAGTGACCACGATAGCGATAAGTCTGCATATCAAGAATGATCGGCCCTTTACCGGAACGTGCCCAAGTAATTGCTTCATCAGCACCACCTTTCACGGCTCGGACATCCATACCGTCAACAACAATACCTGGAATTTCAAAAGAAAGACCACGACGGGAAAAATCAGTCTCTGCAGATGCACGTGCAACTGAGGTACCCATAGCATACTGATTATTTTCAATAATATAAACAACGGGAAGCTTCCAAAGTGAAGCCATATTAAAACTTTCGTAAACCTGCCCCTGATTTGCAGCCCCATCCCCAAAATAAACCAACGTCACATTATCTTTACCAAGATACTGATTCGAAAATGCTAAACCTGAGCCAATCGGAACCTGCGCACCAACAATGCCATGACCACCATAAAAATTCTTTTCTTTAGAAAACATATGCATCGAGCCACCCTTCCCTTTGGAAAAGCCACCTTGACGCCCCGTTAATTCTGCCATAACACCACGTGGACTCATCCCAACAGCCAACATATGCCCATGATCTCGGTAAGATGTTATAACCTGATCACCTTCTTTTGCTGCCTTCAGTGTTCCAACAACAACAGCTTCCTGCCCAATATAGAGATGACAAAATCCACCAATAAGCCCCATACCATAAAGCTGCCCCGCTTTTTCTTCAAAACGACGAATTAAAAGCATCTCACGATAGGCATCAATTTCCTCTTCTTTGGTAAAAGTAGCGATTTGTGCTCTCTTTGTGGTGTTTGATAATGCAGTATGCACCACCGCCGCAGAATTTTTTTTAGATCGTTCTGCCATATTAAACTCCCTTTTATGATTGTCTAGGAATAACCTTTACAAACAAAAGTTACAAGCATTATCAATCAGCTTAAATGATATCTGAGGAGATTGTGTTAAAATATTTTCTGAAATTAAGCGATTTCTAATCGGTTTTTATATCATTTAAAGGAGTTAAAATTGTCAATTCATTGGGCTTGGAAAAATTTAAATTTTTCCGAACATACTCATCCAACATATCCTTTTCAATATGCCCGTTGCGCAAAAGAGAAATACGCTTTTCAATAAAAATCCGTTCAGATTCTACTTTATGAAGTTCTTCTTCTAATTCGATAATATGTTGATTAACTTCACTGCGTGAATACAATCCGTACTCACCATGATAAATATGATAACTGAAATAGCTTAAAACTCCCACTGTCATAAGTGGGAGTACAAAGCGCATTTTGATCGATTTGCGTTTCTGCTTTGTCCACATAAAATAGCACAGTCTTTATAGCTAATTTTTTTCATATTTAGCACGACTATGCATAATTTTGATTAATACCTCATTACCAAAGACCTACACAAAATCAATTTACGGTTATATATTAAAACACTTCTAATATAACAAGCTATGCCATATTATCTTCTGTTATGTTATAACTTTTTGTATCTACTAATTTATAACTTTATTCCCATTTTTGTCAGTAAACTTTCCTGTTAAAATAAATATAAGATCAACAGTTCGCCAAATCAAAGACACAGCCAATCCAATAACTGATAAAGACAGAATAAGCATTAAAGCACCTGTTCCAATTTTACCAACCATAAAGCGGTGAATCCCCAATAGACCGAGAAACCAACAAACAATTGCTACTATCGCTTGTTGATGTTCTGACGATTGTTGCCCCAAGAGAGGCACAACAGATTTAATGCTATCCCCTTCACACACAAAATCAACAGTATCACCCACCTTCGGTGGGCTTTTTCCCAACCAATCCCAACTCGAGAATTGATAGCGCTTACCTTCATCACCCAAAACGAGATAAGTGCTTTGATCCTGACCAATAATTCTACCTTTCATCTTTACACCTATAAAATTGTTACTTACGTGTTATTTATAAAAAAGTTTTTGTTCTCTTGATAATATGTTAATGAGCTTC
This sequence comes from Bartonella jaculi, assembly GCF_039543045.1. Taxonomy (NCBI): domain Bacteria; kingdom Pseudomonadati; phylum Pseudomonadota; class Alphaproteobacteria; order Hyphomicrobiales; family Bartonellaceae; genus Bartonella; species Bartonella jaculi. Next base: position 235,995 of record NZ_BAABIZ010000001.1, on the reverse strand, counting down.
ACCGTATGAATACAAACTGTACTCATCAGAATAAATATGATAATCTAAAAGCTTGAAATCCCCCAATAACTTAAAATTCCCCACCGCTATAAACTATAATACAAAATACGCTGACCGATTTGCACTACTACTTTATTCATACAAAATATGCACAGTCTTTTATAGCCTTAATCAACTGTGCATGATTTTTTCAATATCTTAACAAAAATACGCACCAAAGCAGTTTACTATTAAATACTTAATACAGTTATTCTAAAAAAGTAAACAATATTATTTACTCTTTATTTTTATTTGTAATACAAAACTTCTACCAACGTGTAATTTGCTTCCCATCTTTATCGGTAAACTTCCCCGCCGCAATGGCTATAAAATCAATAATCGTCCAAATTCCTGTAATCATCAACCCGACAATGGATAAAGATAGAATAAGCATTAAAACACCAGTTCTAACTTTACCAACCATAAAACGGTGAACACCAAATATACCAGTGAACCAACAAATGAGTACGAGCATTGGTTTTGTAGGCTCAGAATCTTGTTGTAACAACGGGAAAACAGAACTTACAACATCACCTTCATACACAAAATCAACTGCATCGCCTACCTTCGGCGGATTTTTTCCTAACCAATCCCAAGTTGCGAATTGATAACGCTTACCATCATCACCAGAGATAAGATAAGTTGCTTGATCCTGACTAATAATTATACCTCTCATCTTTAACCACCTATAAAAATAGCTACGCTTTCACCATTGATAAAATCATCAAACTTAATCATTTCGTTCAATTGATAACAAAATATTATCTTTTTCTCATACCCATTAACGACACCAATCACCCGCATAATATGCCTGTGACCCTAGCGTCTCTTCAATGCGAATAAGCTGATTATATTTTGCTAATCTATCCGAACGCGCAAGCGAACCGGTTTTAATTTGTCCACAATTTGTTGCAACCGCAAGATCCGCAATGAAAGAATCCTCCGTTTCGCCAGAACGGTGAGATATAATAGCACGATAACCTGCTTTATGTGCTGTTTCTATAGCATCAAGTGTCTCACTCAACGTGCCAATCTGATTAACTTTAATAAGAACAGCATTAGCTGCCCCCATCTTAATACCCTCGCGCAAACGCGCCGAATTTGTTACAAATAAATCGTCACCAACAAGTTGACATTTTCCACCTATCGAATCAGTAAGGAGTTTCCAGCCATCCCAATCATCCTCAGCCATCCCATCCTCAATCGTAATAATGGGATAAGTTTCAACAAGTTGCGCCAAATAATCTACCTGTTTCTGAGCATCACGACATTTATCCTCACCTTTATAAAAATAAGAACCATTTTTATAAAATTCGGTTGCAGCGCAATCTAAACCAAGTGCAATTTGTTCACCTGGTTTATACCCACACTCTATGATAGATTCCATAATAAAATCAATGCCCTGCTCGGCGCTTTTAAATTCGGGTGCAAAACCACCCTCGTCACCAACATTGGTGTTATAACCTGCATCTTTTAACCGTTTTTTCAAGGTATGAAAAATTTCAGCCCCATAGCGGATTGCTTCTTTCAGGGTAGGAGCTCCAACTGGAAGGATCATAAATTCTTGAAAATCAATCGGATTATCAGCATGTACGCCACCATTAATAATATTCATCATTGGCGTTGGAAGAATATGCGCCTGTGTACCACCAATATAACGATATAGAGGCAAACATAATGATTCTGCTGCTGCTTTTGCAACAGCCAATGAAACGCCAAGAAGTGCATTAGCACCAAGACGTGCTTTATTTGGGGTTCCATCCAAAGCGATCATTGCTTGATCAATAGCAATCTGATCTCTTGCATCTCGCCCACCAAGTTCCTCAAGAATTTCGCCATTTACTGCTGCAACCGCTTTTTCAACACCTTTTCCTTGATAACGCACACCACCATCACGAAGCTCGATAGCTTCATGTGCCCCTGTAGATGCCCCTGAAGGCACAAGAGCACGACCAAAAGCCCCATTTTCCAAATGAACGTCAACCTCTACCGTTGGATTCCCCCGGCTATCAAGAACCTCACGCCCAATGATATCGACAATTACAGCCATATGAGTTTCCTTCTCCAACAAAAGTCTCGCTTCATTCTAAACGCCATAATGATAACATCCTCTATAAATATCTTCTGTAACTGCCTATTCAATTCACTTTTTTGGACAAATAATCAAATTCCATTAAAGTCTCAAGGAGTCTTTGTAAATGATCAATTTTAACCATATTAGGTCCATCAGAAGGTGCATTATCTGGATCTTGATGCGTTTCTAAAAAAATACCTGCAACCCCAATAGAAACAGCCGCGCGCGCTAAAACTTCAACAAATTGACGCTGTCCACCAGAAGAACCACCTTTGCCTCCCGGCTCTTGAACAGAATGCGTTGCATCAAAAATGACAGGTGCCCCAAATGAACGCAAAATGGGTAATGAACGCATATCAGAAATAAGTCGATTATAACCAAATGAAGTGCCTCGCTCACAAAGCATAACATTACAATTACCGCTTTGAATAACCTTTTTTAAAACATTTTCCATGTCCCACGGAGCCAAAAACTGACCTTTTTTAATATTAATAATACACCCCGTTTTGGCTGCTGCCACCAAAAGATCTGTTTGACGACATAAAAAAGCGGGTATTTGCAGAACATCTACCGTGGAAGCAACAGCTGTACATTGCTCTTCTGTATGCACATCAGTCAATACCGGACAACCAAATTCCTTCTTCAGATCAGAGAAAATAGCCATTGCTTTTTCAAGACCAATACCACGTGCCGCACTTAAGGATGTTCTGTTGGCTTTATCGTAACTGGACTTATAAACAAACCCAATACCAATTTGATCTGTAATCGTTTTAATCCGCCCAGCCATTTCAAAAGCGTGTTCTCGACTTTCCATCTGACACGGACCCGCAATTAATGAAAAAGGCGTTTCATTTGAAAAAACAATATTTCCAACTTTTACAACGGCATTTGGAGCATCGGGAGCATTTGGTTGAGACATTTTATTCCTCAAAAAGTAAGTAACCAAATTTATGAACTAAACTAATCGACTCTGTTCTATAGTGGCTTCAATAAAAGAAGAAAAAAGTGGATGTGGTTCAAATGGACGTGATTTCAGTTCTGGATGATATTGAACAGCTATGAACCATGGATGATCTGCATATTCTATCGTTTCTGGTAAAATACCATCCGGAGACATACCAGAAAAAATCAAGCCACACTGTTCGAGTTTCTCTTTATAATCAATATTTACCTCATAACGATGACGATGCCGCTCGTGAATCCTCGTCGTTCCATAAATTTTGGCAATATGACTATCTTCCTTTAATTCTGCTGCAAAAGCACCAAGACGCATTGTGCCACCGAGATTCCCACATTTTGTACGTTTCTCAAGAACATTTTCTTTGAGCCATTCTGTCATTAAACCGACAATTGGATTTGTTGTCTCACAAAATTCACTCGATGAAGCATTCTCAATATGTGCAAGATTGCGCGCAGCCTCTATGCAAGCCAATTGCATTCCAAGACAAATACCTAAAAACGGAACTTTTCGCTCTCGAGCAAATTGAATTGCTCGAATTTTACCTTCTGTACCACGCGCGCCAAACGCACCGGGAACCAAAATCCCATGGACCTTTTGTAAAGTGGATGTAGGATCTTCTTTTTCAAAAAGTTCTGCTTCAATCCACTCAATATTAACCTTTACTTTATTGGCTAAACCACCATGTGCAAGCGCCTCAATCAGAGATTTATATGCATCCTTCAATCCCGTATATTTTCCAACAACAGCAATTGTAACTTCCCCTTCGGGATTATGAATCCGATATGTAATATCTTCCCATCTATCCATTTTGGGCTTAGGTGTCGGATCAATCCCAAAAGCGCAAAGAACTTCTGAATCTAACCCTTCTTTATGATATGCCATGGGAACATCATAAATCGTTGGCATATCCAATGCCTGAATAACTGCACTTGGACGAACATTACAAAAAAGTGATAATTTGCACCGCTCTGTTTCTGGAATAGACCGATCTGCACGTACCAAAAGAATATCTGGAGCAATACCTATTGATTGTAACTCTTTAACAGAATGCTGTGTCGGCTTGGTTTTTAATTCACCCGCCGAAGAAATATAAGGCATCAATGTAAGATGCATATAGATAACACTCTGTCTTGGTAATTCATTGTGAAGTTGACGAATCGCTTCCAAAAAAGGCATCGCCTCAATATCACCAACTGTTCCACCGATTTCACATAAAACAAAATCAAAATCCTCGTTCCCAGTGGTAATGAATGTCTTAATTTCATCTGTAACATGAGGAATAACTTGAACCGTTGCACCTAAATAATCACCACGTCTCTCTCGTTCAATTATGTTACGATAAATACGCCCCGTTGTGATATTGTCCTGGCTATTCGCAAAACACCCAGTAAAACGCTCATAATGACCAAGATCAAGATCGGTTTCTGCCCCATCATCTGTCACAAACACCTCACCATGTTGATAAGGTGACATCGTGCCTGGATCAACATTCAAATAAGGATCAAGTTTGCGAAGCCGTACACGATATCCACGAGCTTGCAATAACGCAGCTAACGCTGCTGCTGCGATGCCTTTTCCAAGGGAAGAAACCACACCACCAGTAATAAAAATATAACGTGCCATGGGCTTATGGTGATAAGCAGTTTATAATAATTTTTCCAGAAAAAAATGCAAAAAGAAACAATTTTTCCTTCTATAAAATAAAAAAGGTGAAAAAATCACCTTTTTAAAAATCTACAATTCTCTGAAAAAACTACTTTGTACCACCACTCGGAACTGGATTTTCAGGGAGAGGTGGGACTGGGCTTTCAGTTGCTGGAGCAGCAGATTTGTTTTCTTCTTGAGCAGGAACCGGAACACCACCCAACTGCTCAAGAATAGAAGGGGAAGACCCATTCTCTGATGAGGGTGCTGATTCTGAAGGGCTTTTATTTGTAGAATTTTGTTCTGAATTAACCGGAATACGCTTGAGAATATCAGAACTGGAGTTCGATATACTCCCCACCACGGTAAGCCCAATACATATTGCAAAAAAGCAGCCTGCCAGAATAGCCGTTAAACGAGACAACGCATTTTTTGTTCCACGTGTTCTCATCAATCCCGAGCCACTACTCACACCAAGCCCACCACCTTCAGAAGGCTGGATTAAAATAATACCAACCAAAGTAATAACAACCAAAAAATGGATAACAATAAGTACTGTTTGCATAAATCCTGCTCTTCAAATAACTATTTATGGCTATTTACACATAAATCGCACACAATCCAAGGGGGAAACCGAGCTTCTTTTGTTATAATTTACGATAAACATCGCAAATAGTTAAAAAATCAACCGCTTTTAAGCTCGCGCCACCTATCAAAGCACCATTAACATGGTTGATTCTCAAAAGCTCAAATGCATTGGACGGCTTTACCGATCCACCATAAAGCAAGCGCATCCTATCCCCTTCATCACCAAAACGAGAGCGCATCTTATCACGAATAAAGGCGTGTACTCTTGCGATATCTCCTACTGTAGCCGTATGACCTGTGCCTATAGCCCACACCGGTTCATAAGCGATAATGATATTCTCTGCCGTTGCACCATTCGGCAAAGATCCCTCAAGCTGCCGCGTGAGCACATCCAACACTGTATTACTTTTGCGCTCTTCTAATGTTTCTCCAATACAAACAAGAGCAATAAGACCGGCTCGCCACGCTGCTTGCACTTTGGCACAAACAAGAGCATCACTTTCCTTATAAACTGTGCGACATTCTGAATGCCCAATAATAACATGACTTGCTCCTGCTTCTTTAAGCATAAAAGCTGAAATATCACCAGTATAAGGACCATGATCATCAAAATGACAATTTTGCCCCCCTAAGAGAAGATTCTCTCCATCCAACGCATCAGAAGCGCGTGATAAAAGCGTTGCTGGAACACAAATAAGCGCTTCAAACAAACGGCCTAAATCAGAGTTAATGCCAGCAGCAATAGCACGTAACTCTCCAAGCGATTCACCTGTTCCATTCATCTTCCAATTTCCAGCAATCAAAGGCCTAATATTTGGAGCCATATTTTTACCTCAAGAACACTCACAAAACATTTTATTATTTTAGGTATCAAATTATACAGCGAAAGCAAGTCTTTAAGCTTGCATCTTATGCATCTTTATTGCAAATTCCATTACTGATTTGGTGATAATTGTGCTAATAGATGGAATTGAACGATGCTTGACATCATAAGAAACACCACAAACTCTTGGGTTGCTAGATTTTTTTTAGCTGTTTTACTCTTATGTTTCGTCCTTTTATGGGGAATACCACAATTACATACAAAGAGTGAAAAGGATCTTATCACCTCTGGAAAATCTACAATAGATATTGATGTTTATCGTCTTGCACTTGCAGATCAGAGCTTACGTTTAGCGCTCACTTCTCATCTTGGACGAATGTTCACACAAGATGAAATGCAAAAATACAGAATCCCTGCTTTTGTTTTCAATCAGTTACAACAAGATGTGCTTTTTGATGAGCAAGTACGACAAATGGAAATTAATCTTTCAAAAGACACTATAGCCCGTGCCATTGGTGCTGATCATATATTTCAGCAAAACGGTGCTTTCAGTCAAGATTTGTTTCGCAACTATCTTCAACAATTACGTATTAGTGAAAATACCTTTCTTGATTATTATACAAAAAAGGAAAAACGTAATCAGCTTATTTTAGCTTCGCTCTCTGGAATGAAAGCACCAGATCTTTTCTATAAAGCGCTTGCTCTTTATCAAGGAGAGACACGTACTGCCGATTATTTCGTTATCAATTTAAAAGATAAGGAAACAATCACTGATCCCGATCAAGAAACATTACAGAAATGGTTTGAGACTCATAAAAATGAATTTCGTGCTCCGGAATACCGTACCGTTTCTTTGTTATCTATGAAACTCTCTGAATTTATAAAACCTGAAGATATCTCAACAGAAGAGGCTAAAGCCTATTATACCCAAAATGCCTCGCGTTTTATGGCTCCTGAAAAGCGTACGATTGAAGAATTACGATTCCCTACACGCGAAGCTGCCGATAATGCAGCAAAAAAGATAACCGATGGATTGAGTTTTGATGAACTTGTTAAAGCTGAAAAAAAGTCTCTCAAAGATATAACAAAAGGTCCTCTCATAGAAAGTGAACTTCCTAGTCGTCTCGCATCTGAAGTTTTTGAACTCAAACAAGGGCAAATCAGTACTGTGATTAACGATTTACAAGGACCTGTTATCATTCGCGTAACACATATTACACCCTCTGGCCCTATTCCCTTTGAAAACGTAGAAGAAAATATTCGCCAAACGCTTGCCAAAAATCGCGCTGCAGATGAGATGCGTAATAATTATACAGCAATTGAAAATGCGCGTTTTGAGGGAGTTTCCCTCAAAGAGCTTGCTAACCAATACAAATTACCTCTGCGTACACTCACCCTTGATAAAACAGGAAAAACAATTGAAGGCATAACACTCACGGATTTACCTCACAAAGACATTTTGTTGAACTCTATCTATCAATCAAATGAAGGTGCTGATCTTGATCCAATCTCTCTTCAAGAAGGTGGCTATCTTTGGTATAAAGTAGAGGCCATCATCCCTGCTCGTGATAAAACACTCAAAGAAGCCAAGGAAGACGTCATTTCTCAATGGAAAAGTGAAGAAACCAAACGCCTTCTTGATGAAAAAGCCGAAGATGCTCTCAAACAGCTTACTGAAGGAAAAAGTCTTGATTCCCTCGCTCAAGCACTTGGTGTCACAAAACAAACAACACAAACCTTACGGCGCCAAGATTCATCTGAAATCCTTGGATCTGAAGGTGTTCAAACATTATTCTCTGGTCCACAAGGTCATTATGGCATAATAAAAGGTCCGATTGCAACAAACCGTATCGTTTATCAAATAAAGACCGTAACCATGCCGAAAGAGATCACCGCTCATACTCTTTCATCCGATATTCGTACCAATATAGATATGATGATAAGAGAAGATCTAAAGCGAGAAATGCTACAAGTTGCCAATAAAGAACATCCTTTAAAAATTAATAGCACTAACTATAATCAAATCTTCCATGCTTCTCAGTAAAAGTGTTGCAAACGATTTTTTAGTATTTATTTTTAATCGTGGTCAGCACTTCATCTATCGCTGAAAAAACTAAAAAGGATTGTGCTTTTATTAATATCAGAGCAAAGAATATCTGCATAATAATGTGACTTTTTGCAAATCCGCGATTTTGCGAAAAAAGAGTGGATGAAATTCATCTCATTTTTTGCGTTCTCTGCTTCCACTGAAGAGAAAACCTTGAACTAAATATACCGTATTTTCAAAATTATCAGTCCCAATTTTAACTCTTTTGAGATTATCGTATTTAACTTGTCAGCACTGTTTCTAAAATGACAAAAAATGGACTGAATCACAATATCATTGCTTACTTTCAATAAAAGAATCCATCTGCATCTTTATTATTTCTCTTTCTGTTAAAACTCTTTTTTATTCTACAATATCTTTGGAAGATGACCACTTATCGCTGCTTTTGTTATAAACCAATAGCGATGGAGTAATGGTAAAGTTGCACTTTCTTGAAAAACTGCTGCTCCTAATTGTAATGCCTTTTGAAGAGATGCCGGTATAATTGCCAATGGAAGAAACGCTGGTTTAAGTGTTCTAGGCAAAATACTAAAATGCTCATAAAAACTGCTATAATGCTCTCTTGATAATGCTACCATAGCTTCAATGATGTAGCACTTTTGTTCATTACTGACACAATTTGATTCTAACTCTCCTCTATTTACTCCCACAGCTTTAAGCATATCAGCAGGTAAATAATATTGATATCGTGATGGCATGAATGATAAAAGACGCAATATACCGCTTAATCCTTGAGCAATCCCTCCATGTTCATAAGCGCCTGTAAAATCTTGTTCCAGATCAGGATCTAATATCTGACAAGAAAGTTGTAAAACAATACTTGCTGTCTCGCTACAATAGAATTCAAGATCGTGAAGAGTTTCTACTGGATTGTGGTAAAGATCTAAAATCTGCGCTTCGCAATAACGTAAAAAAGCTGTCTTAGGCAAATTAAAAAGAGTCATTGCCATAAACAAATCACTCAAAATCGGATTTCTTTCACTCTCTTGTATTTCACTCTTAGCAATAGAATCATACCACCAACGTAATCGTATCTCACCGATAAGCGGATCGTGCACACTTTCACGAATACGCGTAATTTCTGCATTAAAAGCATAAAGAGCGGCCAATGCTCTACGCTTCTTTTTAGGCGCAAATAAAACTGATATATAACGATCGCGATCTGTAGCACGTAAAATATCAAAACTATAAGGAAGAAAATTGATCATTCGACAGCAAACAATAATGCAGCAACTGCACGATCTTCAGCTAACAAAACATTAAATGTACGCACTGCTGCTCCTGTACTCATTGTATCTGATGAAATACGTTTTTCCCATAAAAGTGCACGTAACTCTTCAGGCAATCGCAATAATTCAACACCGGTACCTATCAATAAAACCTCAATCTTATCCGACTCTTCTAATATACGAGATATGTCCTTTTGAGTGGGGATTGGCCCTGCCATATCAATACCGTAAATACCTGATGGTACACAAATAATAGACCCTCTATGTGACATATCAGCGAAACGAAAGCCGCCATTTCCATAAGCATCGATGGGTGCACGCCCTGGAAAATGCGCCTCACGGATTTGAATTGCATGAAACATCAGTAATTGTCCTTTATTTTGAATAAATTAATTTGCGTTTTTTCCCTCAACCTCTAAAAGTTAGAAAAAAAACAATAATAACCCACATAGCAATATTGATGCAAAATCTTTCATACAAAAATAGCATCCTGACAATGCAACAAGCAATAGGTGAAAACAGTTACAGATAATATGAAAAAAGTTTCTGATAAAACACAGTTAAATACTACGTCAATTTAAATATATAGATTCATTGAAAAGAAATTTTTATCTCAGCCTATTAGCTCAAAAAAGTAACTCTGTTATATAGAGCAATGACCTTAATGCAAAGGGCACTAAAAATTATCACATTTTTAAAGCCCCCAGAAAAAACAGAATATTACGTTCGTTTATCGGCTATAAAACCACTCATACAATGAAATGGCCTTTATAAAAAAAGCCACCCATTTTTATAAAAATTCATTATAAGGATACCATAAATCTGCAATTATACTTTAGGATTTACCTTCTTTTGATACAGCTTTTTTCTCTTTGCTGACATCTTTCTTTGTTACAGTTTTAGCTTTAGATTTTTGTGGTGTTTTTATTTTAGCATTAAGTTTTGATTTTTCTTCTGAAATTGGTTGTCCTTTAACGCGGACATCCGACAATGTTGAACGTATAACGCGAATACGCATACCATCACAAATTTCCACTTCTAATTCACCACTTTCATCATGAACTTTTGTAACCTTACCAATAATACCACCCCCCGTTATAACTGTATCACCACGACGTACCGCATTAAGCATTTCCTGCCGCTTTTTTATTTGCGCACGTTGCGGGCGAATCATAAAAAAATACATAATTCCAAAAATTAGAATAAACGGGACAAAATTAACAAGTGAAATCCCATTGGAAGCACCGCCTGCAACTTGAGCATAAGCGTTGGTAATAAACATTTCTATCTCCTATAGATTAAACTTCAGGTATTTCCCACTTCACTAAAATAAGCTTTCTTAGAAGCATTATACATGGCGATAACTACACAACGTAGTCACAACTTTATCGAAAGGCAATAAATCCTTAAGAGATAGAAGGCAACGGGCAAAAACTTTTAAAGAACAGATTTATTTTTCTTTTCTATATCATAAATATGAGCATTCTCACTAAGCGAAAGAATAAATGATACAAAATCATTTTCTTCCTCTCCGATCAAACCAATTAATCGCCCCCTCAGACGTATGATTTTTTTTGCTTAAATAGCGTAAATTTAAACACATTGATTAATTGATTGAAATCGATATGAACTGTAGATTTTTAAAATAAAGTCATTACCAATTAGTTTTCTAAATATTCGATAGGATCAACAGGTACAGAGTTCTTACGTATCTCAAAATAAACACGCGGAGTTTTAATTTCTCCTGAAATACCAGACTTAGCAATTTCATCACCACGCCGTATCCTTTGCCCCTTGTGAACAAAAAGCTTACTATTATATCCATAAATAGTAATAATATCATTCTCATGTCGAATCATAACAACATTGCCAAGCTCTTTTAATCCATCACTCGCATAGATAACGACGCCATTTTCCGCTGCTTTTACCGATGAACCTTCAGGCACAGCGATAACTATTCCTCGATTAATCGCTGTTCCCTTCTTTTGACCGAACTGGCTTAACACACGCCCACGTACTGGCCAACGCATCTTAGAAATCCCTGTGGCTTGCGGAGTAACAATATTATCCGCATTAGTAACCGTATCTGATAAATCACTTTCATGGTTCAATGGCATTATCTGTTTAGAAGAATCATGCATTCTTGACTTGTTCATTTTTACAGAAGGTACAGTTGTTACAGGGGCTGTGATAGGTGCAGACTCCTTGCGCGTTATGGAAGATGTAACTTGAGACTGATATAAAGACTCTGTCGTTGATGAAAGCCTATTATCATTCCCGGCATTTGACATCGCTACAGTACGCTTACTTGGAATCATGAGTACCTGACCAATATAAATGGAACTACTGCTCATGCCATTTGCTAATTTTAATGCCTCAACACTGACCCCTGTTTGCCGTGCAATGCTGAACAGTGTATCTCCACTCTGGACAATGTATGAGTTTCGACGAAAAATAGGAGCCCCATCCATTTGTGAACGGGGAAGCGTTCCAAGATTGCGTGGCGGTGCTCCCATAATTTGGCTATCAGGAGAAGACGTCCCGCCTTGTTGTGAATAATTATATGAAGCACCATTATAGGTTCTTGAATCCCCACTTGGTTCCATAGGAGGCAATTCAGTGCTTTGTATTGTACCATCGTACGATAGCATCCGCGGATCAGGAGGCATAGTTGTAGACATATTTGATCGAGGAGAAACCGGATGATCATGGTAGATATTAGTAAAACGCTGTGTACCCGAACTACACCCAGCAAGAACTGTTGTTATAACCCCCAAAGCTACTCGTTGGAAATTACACCGAAAAACACTACCCAAAACTTTTAAACACATAGTTTTGCCCACTCACCAATAATCAATTCATTCCATTAAAGCTTTTTAATATTACCTAAGAGTTAAAATAAGGTATTTTACTCATAAATATATTACAATAAAACCGAAACGAATTTATTATCAGATAAAAGATAAGCCAATTTACGCGATATCGTACTATAAAAATCAAAGCACTTCTGCAATACCTTCAATAAAGGGTTGGTAGCGCACTTGAAACATTTCTGAACACTCAAATCGGCTACCAATTCTTGTATAACGTGTAACCATTTGAACCCCTTCATCTGGTCCTATAGCTTGAATGAGAATCCCATTTTCAGCTAAAAGTTCTAAGAATTCCTTCGGTTCATCAGAACGCGACGGCCAAATAAGAATACGATCAAATGATCCCAAATCTGTAACAATACGGCTTCCATCAATCCGGCGTACAACAATATTTTCAATTCCCAAAGTTTGAAATTTTTGCCGTGCCAACTCAACAAGTGTTTTATAACGATCAACTGTTGTCACACGATCACTAAGACATGCCATAAGGGCAGTACAAAAACCAGAGCCTGTACCAATTTCTAAGACACGATATTTTTTTTTCAACGATAACGCTGACAGAATCAAAAGTTGCTCTTCCAAACGCTCAATATATTCACCACACTCAATTGGGATAACTTTATTATCATAAGCACTATCAAACCAAGGAGAAGAAACAAAATGCTGACGCGGAATTTTCTCAAATGCAGCGAAAAAACGAACATCATCAATTCCTTTGCTGCGCATTTTCAGCACAAGACTTGCCAACTCCTCACGAAATCGTAAAATATCTCTTTGCCCCATAGTGTCATTTGATCCCCAACGGAGTAATTATATCATTACAGGCATAAGCCATTTCTTTTAGAATAGCAGAACCGTGCGTTTGAGCGCCGTCCTTTTTCAGCAATAAACACATATCAGTTCTCCTCTTGCAAAATTAAGCAGTAATACAACGCACGCCATTCATATAGGGTTGTAAAACATCTGGAACAATAATCGATCCATCAGCTTGCTGATAATTCTCAAGAATGGCAATAAGACAACGACCAACAGCCGTACCAGAACCATTCAGGCTATGAACAAAGTGTAATGCTTTATCACCTTCTTTACGATATCGAGCATTCATGCGTCGCCCTTGAAAATCTCCACAAACTGAACAACTGGAAATTTCACGATAGCATCCTTGGCCAGGAAGCCAAACCTCAATGTCATAAGTTTTACGTGCCGCAAATCCCATATCACCAGTACAAAGAACCACTGTGCGAAAAGGCAAACCAAGCCGTTTCAAGACATCTTCTGCACACTCAGTCATACGTTCCAGTTCAACTAAAGACTGCTCCTCGCTGGTAATTGATACCATTTCTACCTTCCAAAACTGGTGCTGACGCAACATACCACGTGTATCACGACCTGCTGATCCTGCCTCTGAGCGAAAACAAGGAGTCAAAGAAGAAAAACGTAATGGCAAATCTGATATCTCAAGAATTTCATTATTTACTAAATTGGTTAACGGTACCTCTGCTGTAGAAATAAGCCACCGACCATCTGTCGTCCGAAAAAGATCCTCAGCAAATTTCGGTAATTGAGCTGCTCCGTAAACAATCTCATCACGAACAAGAAGAGGCACCGAAACCTCTGTATAACCATGCTCATAAACGTGCATATCAAGCATAAATTGGCCCAAGGCACGTTCAAGCCGTGCCAATGTTCCTGAAAGTACTGTAAAGCGTGTTCCCGACAAACGACTTGCCCGCTCAAAATCCATCTGTTGAAGATTTTGACCAAGATCAAAATGTTCCTTTGGTGTAAAGTCAAAAGTTGGGGGCGTACCAAAATGTCGAAGGACGACGTTATCGCTTTCATCTTTACCCTCTGGAACATCATCCAATGGAATATTTGGGATCGCTGAAAGAGCGTTCTCAAGGCTTTCAGTCAACCGCTTTTCTTCCACTGTAACAGAAGAAAGAAAGGCTTTAATCTCTTCAACTTCAGCTCGAAGGCGGTCAGCCGCTTCCTGATCACACGTAGCTAAAGCCTGTCCTATTTCCTTTGAAGCCGCCTTGCGACGCTCCTGCGCGGATTGCACTTTAGCAACATGTGACCGACGCTCAAGATCAAGTTCTATTAACCTTTCAGCTTGTGGCTTAATGCCTCTCTTTGCCAACGCCTCATCGAATTTCTTAGGGTGTTCACGAATCCACTTAATATCAAGCATCAAAATTCCTCATTTGAATCGTTTCTATTCATTTTCTATCGTACAAGATATAAGCTTTTCTTAAGAGTTTTTTTTTCTCTTTTCTATGCAATAAGCAATTAAAATTGAAACCTCGTAAAGAGCTATCGTTGGTAAAGCCACTGCAAACATAGTAAAAAAATCCGATGGAGTTACTACCGCCGCAATTATAAAAGAAATGAGGATAGCCCACTTTCGTTTAGATACCAAATTATGCGATGTTAAAAGTCCAACTTTCGTTAAAAGACTGGTGACAAGAGGTAATTGAAAAATCAAGCCAAAAATCAGAATAAACGATGTCATAAAACTCAAATAATCGGAAATACGGACTATAAACTCTATTCTTAAATGAACATCCGGAAGAAATTGCTGAGAAAGGCTAAACCAAAGCATTATCGGCGCCAAAAGAGCGTAAACAAACGCTCCCCCAATACAAAATAAAATTGGTCCACCAATGAGAAATGGCAAAAAAGCCATACGCTCTTTTTTATAAAGTCCTGGTGCGATAAAGCTATAAAATTGAAACGCCGTATAAGGAAACGATAAAATGGCTGCTCCAAAAGCAGCAAGTTTCATCTTTGTTAAAAAAGTCTCCCATACTTGTGTTGATTGCAAACGAATACTCTCAGGATTACCACCTGATATTTTCATTGCCCACTGATAAGGCCATATCAAAAAATTCAAGATATAATCTTTAACAAAAAAACACATAACAAAAGCTATCAAAAATACTATCAAAGCAGCAATAATTCGCTGACGAAGTTCAATCAGATGCTCTAAAAATGGAGCCATATTGGCGTCAATTTCATCTTTTTCAGAATTCATGACGCTCCTTCCCTATCTTTAGCATTTACAGAAATGCTCCCCAATTTATGAAGACTCACAGAGGCTGTCGACTCTTCATTGGTTACATTCTGACCACATCCCAAAACTTCTTTATCTTTTTCTGATTTATGGTGTGTTGTGTTTACATCAAAACTATCGTGAATATCCCCTACTGCATTGTGAATTGGATTTAAAATCTCTGTCAACTCCTTGCGTGTATTAAGATCGCTCATATCCGACAATGTCTTTTGCACATCATCAAGCTCGGCTTGTCTAATGGCATCATCAAGCTCGGCTTGTCTCATGGCATCATCAAACTGGTCACGAAATTCATTCGCTGTTGAACGCACATAAGCTATTGCCTTTGCCATTATCCTTAGCATTTTTGGTAAATCTTTTGGCCCAACTACGATAATGAGAACAAGTAAGATCACGAGAAACTCTGGTCCTTCAATCCCAAACATCGCTTATACTCGACTTTCCTCATTTAAAAGAATAATGCTCAATTATGAGTGCATTTTGGTTATTTTACACGCTGTTTTTTAGCAACAGGCGTCTTACTCGCTTTAGTGGAAGAAGAATCTTTTCTATCAACTTTTGTACGCTTTTCAGATGAAGGAAGAGAGTGTTTAGGCTTAACATCAATTGTTTTAGAAGTATCAACCATTTCAAACTGATCCTTGATATTCTCCTCCTCTTCCTTCATATTTTTTTTGAAAGCTTTAATGCCCTTAGCAACATCACCCATTAATTCAGAAACCTTACCACGCCCGAAAAGCACAAGGATAATCAGTAAAATTACAATTAAATGCGTTGGTGAAAAAATATTACCCATCATTCCCTCTGACTGCTTTTAACTTTTATTTCATTGATTCATATTCACTACTGTAGGAAATATTCTAAATATAACTATATCTTACTTGTATATTTTCTTATCCGGTTAAAGGCAATTGCAGGTTTTCGTTGCAAACTCACTTTTTATCCTCTCTTCACTTTTGCTCAGCGATTTATAACAAATGCAGAGAAGCCAAAAATTAAAAATCCCTCCAAACAAAAGTCAAAAGGTTTGAGAGCTCTTCTCTTAAAGCAGCTTCATCTGATTTATCAGATTGTGAAACTCTCGTGCAAGCACCACGTGCACATTCCAATGCTTTATCCTATAAAACGACTCGTATGCGCAATCGCAAACATCTCTTCCAAATGAGCATTATAGTGAAAAACAATATCACAACCTGCTGCAAAATTTTACGTGTTAAATCTGAAAAACTTTTCCAAAGCGTCCTTCCTAAAAGCGCTTTCATTGCTACATCATCTGATACTAAAAGCCTCTCTTCTTTACGAATAACATTCTCAATAACTTTTCTTAGAAAGGGGGGGCATCATCCTTATCATCAACTACCTCATAGATAATATGGAAAATCACCGCAGCTGGAAAATAAGCCCAATTTTTAAAAAGGTACAAAATTATAGTTTTTTAAAAGATCAAGTGGAGCATCAACGCGTGTTAACTCAAAGTGCATATTGGAAAATATGTTTCATCAATGGTATAATATATCCTCCCTCCCCCCTTCTTGATCAATAAAAATATCATCACATCCATTTATCTTACATAAAGATGTGAAAGTGCCTTGATATCATCTGCCTCTCCAATATTGTGTGCAAACAAAATAAAAGCTAAAGACTTACGTTCGGCAATAGATGCTTTTTCGCCATTTTTTAGAAAAAGACTAGAAATACCAGTAATCATTACTTTTATTTCTGATATGATCACGATATCTTGATCTTGATGCTTATTTTATCAATCATCCCTCGGTCGATTAGGACAGTGCATAGGTTTCATGTCAATTTTGGAAAGCTATCTTTCATGTCATACACAACAGACGAAGCCATTATGCATATGAAAATGAAACTTTCGCTCTGCATAAATCACCATATCACTTAAATGTTGCTTGTCAGAAATCCTTTTTCCATATCACACTAGCGTTTTTCACGAATCTTGTTCATAGCTTCATACTAGCTTTCTTAAAAGCTACAGTAAAAGCTTTTGCCGATACAAAAGTTGTTGTTTTATGTTAATAAAGAGATTTGGTAAGCAGACACATATAGTAGAGTTCTCTCATGAATTATCGGCATATTTATCATGCTGGCAATTTTGCTGATGTTTTTAAACACATTATTGTCACCCGTATCGTAGAATATCTCAAACGCAAGGAAAAGGCTTTTCGCGTTATAGATACGCATGCTGGCATCGGCATTTATGATCTCTCTTCTTTAGAAGCACATAAAACAGGAGAGTGGCGTGAAGGTGTTCAACGGCTTCTGTCCGTTCCTATCCCAGAAGATTTAAAAATACTCCTTTGTCCATGGTGCGATATCATTGACACACTCAATGAGGGGAGAAAAGAAATCGTATTCTATCCTGGATCTCCTGTCCTAATTCGCCAATTATTGCGTAAACAAGACCGCCTAACCGCTATTGAATTGCATCGTGAAGATTACGAAGTTTTAGCAAGAAATTTTGCCGGTGATTATCAAACAAAAATTCTACATTTGGACGGTTGGCTTTCCTTAAATGCTCATTTGCCACCAAAAGAAAAACGTGGATTTATTCTCGTTGATCCCCCCTTTGAAAAACCTGGTGAATTTTCCCGCCTTACTGAGGGCTTGATGAAAGCATATCGCCGTTTCCCTGGCGGGATTTATGCTTTATGGTATCCTGTTAAATATGACAAAGAAATTGAGATTTTTCTTCAGTCCCTTCATCAAACAGGGATTCCTAAAATTTTACAACTCGAAATGCGTATTCGAAAAAGCTCAATACCACCTACAATGAATGGAAGTGGTATGATTCTTATCAATCCTCCCTATATTCTTGAAGAAGAAATGAAAAAACTTAGTCCCTTTCTCATCAATCGCCTTGGACAAGATAAAAACGCACGAATCACTCATAAATGGATTCAGAAAGAACACTCAGTATGTTAGATTCTTTCACTTTATATCCCTCTTAAATCAAAATTTTCTTTTTAAGAATCAAAAGTATTAATCAGCTCAGAAATCTTGCAATACGATGCTCTCATTTCTTTAACCTTTTGGACCACATCAGCCCCAATGCGCATCATACATAATCAGCCGTATAGATTTATCACCCTCATCATCATATAAAGTAAAGTTGGCGAACTCGTAAAACTGTTTTTAGAGGCTGCTTTCATATTTTTTTATGAAAAATAATAACTCTAAATTTAAGTGATCTCATGGCATAATGGAAAAAATAACTATAATGATATAAATGATAGTACTTGATGGATAAGAATCTTTCATATGAAAAACATAAAACATTTCCGGATAAACTGAATGATCCTGAAAAATAATATAGCTTGTCCTCCAAATAAACGAGAAAACCTTCCTTTTCTCTCTAATATTACATGGGACAGTGCTCATCAAGGAAATGATAAAAATCAATTCAAAGGTGCCAAGCTCATACAAGAGTTTGTCAAACATCTTCCGCATAAGCCAGGGGTTTATCGGATGTTTGATGAAAATAGTGATGTTCTCTATGTTGGCAAAGCACGTAATCTCAAAAAACGCGTTTCAAGCTATACTCGTGAACAGGGACATAATAACCGTATTACTCGTATGATTCGTGCGACATATCATATGGAATTTGTTGTTACGCATACAGAAACAGAAGCACTCCTTTTAGAAGCTAATCTCATCAAAAGGTTGCATCCACGTTTTAATGTACTGCTGCGTGATGATAAAAGCTTTCCTTATATCATTATTACTAATGATCATAGAGCACCTGGGCTTTACAAACACCGTGGTGCCCGAACACGAAAGGCCCATTATTTTGGTCCTTTTGCCTCTACAGGTGCAGTTACACAAACAATCAACGTTTTACAACGCGCCTTTTTGTTACGCACCTGTACCGATTCAGTTTTTGAAAACCGTACGCGCCCTTGCCTGCTTTACCAAATTAAGCGATGTTCTGCACCCTGTACAGATGAAATTAGTGATAGTGATTATAGAGAGCTGGTTAGAGGAGCAAAAGCTTTCCTTTCGGGAAAAAGCCAGTCCGTTAAAAATGATATGGTTCAAGCTATGCATAAAGCCGCAGAAAATCTTGATTTTGAACAAGCTGCAGCCTATCGTGATCGCTTATCGGCCCTCTCTTATATACAAAGTCATCAAGGTATTAATCCTCAAACGATAAAAGAAGCAGATGTATTTGCAATTGCGCAACAAAGAGGCGTGACCTGCATTCAAGTGTTTTTTTTTCGCATGGGACAAAATTGGGGAAACCGAGCCTATTTCCCTAAAGCAGATCCCTCTTTTTCTCTTACTGAAATTTTAGCAAGTTTTCTTGCCCAATTCTACGATGATAAGCCTCTTCCAAAACTTATCCTTTTATCTGAAGAAATCGAAGAAAAAGCACTCCTTACAAAAGCATTCAGTCTAAAAGCAAATCGCAAAATATTTCTTTCTTTACCCAAGCAAGGTGAACGCAAAACCCTTGTTAACCACGCCCATATTAATGCTCATGAAGCTCTCGAACGTAAGCTTGCTGAAACAGCTACACATACAAAATTACTTCAGAGTCTTGCGGAAATATTTCAACTTCCTCATACCCCATACCGTATAGAAGTCTATGACAATTCCCATATTATGGGGACAAATGCAGTAGGTGCAATGATTGTTGCAGGTCAAACGGGATTTATTAAAAACCAATATCGAAAATTCAACATCAACTCGACTGATATCACACCTGGTGACGATTTTGGCATGATGAAAGAAGTCATTAAACGAAGATTTTCACGCCTTATCAAGGAACATGGACTGCCTAAGGACAAAAACAGTACAAAAGATAAAGACGGTGATTCTATTCCCATTTGGCCTGACCTTATCTTAATTGATGGTGGTGAGGGACAAATAAACAGTGTGCATACAATATTATCTGAATTAAGATTAGACAATCTTATCACGGTCATTGGAATAGCTAAAGGTGTTGATCGTAACGCGGGACGTGAGCGGTTTTTTATACAAGGCAAAACACCCTTCACACTTCCTCCACGTGATCCTATCCTTTATTTTTTGCAACGTCTACGCGATGAAGCGCATCGTTTTGCAATTGGAACGCATAGAGAAAAACGAAAAAAAACAGTATTTAAAAATCCGCTTGATGAAATCGAGAATATTGGTCCAATAAGAAAGCGTGCATTGCTTCACTATTTTGGCAGTGCCAAAGCCGTAGCTAATGCTTCACTCGAGGATTTAATAAAAGTTACAGGTATTTCTGCCACAATTGCACAAAAAATTTACAACCATTTTAACGAAAAATAAGGCTTGTTTCGTAATATTTGCCTTGTTACGTTTATAAAACATATTATACCTTACAGAGAATTGAAAATGGTTCTATGAAAAATCATACTTTTTCTTTTCCTAATATTCTGACTTATGCACGCATTGTTGCCGTGCCAATGGTTGTGGCATGCTTTTTTTTAGAAGGGCGCTTGCAATCAAGCGATATCACACGTTGGATCGCCGTTTCCATTTTTGTTATTGCGTCCATCACTGATTTTCTTGATGGCTACCTTGCCCGTATTTGGGAACAAACATCCAATATTGGCCGCATGCTAGACCCAATTGCAGATAAACTTCTCGTATCTGCCTGTCTGCTCTTACTTGCTGCAGACAGTACTATTGCTGGGTGGACTCTATGGGCTGCCATTATCATTCTTTGCCGAGAAATTCTCGTATCTGGATTACGTGAATATTTGGCTGAATTAAAAGTTAGTGTTCCTGTCTCTCGTCTTGCAAAATGGAAAACTTTTGTACAAATGATAGCTATTGTCTTTCTCTTAGCAGGACCAGCTGGCAACAAAATTATCCCTTACACGACAGAGTTTGGCATCACTATGCTATGGATTGCGGCTCTCCTTACATTGTGGACAGGATGGGATTATTTTCGTGCTGGCTTAAAACACGTCATCACATGAAAAATAAGGACCCACACACACCCTTTCTCATAAGCAAAATCCCGAAACATACTGTTTCGAGATTCTCTACTTTTCATATATGCTTTTATTAACCAACAATTTCCATCTCAGAAAACCAAAAAGCAATTTCTGCTTTTGCGGTTTCAGCGCTATCTGAGCCATGGACAGAATTTTCGCCAATCGACAAAGCATGGACTTTACGAATTGTCCCCTCCTGTGCTTCCATAGGATTTGTAGCACCCATAACTTCACGGTTTTTAGCTATTGCATTTTCGCCTTCTAAAACCTGTACAACTGTTGGTCCAGAAGACATAAACTCAACTAATTCGCTAAAAAATGGACGTTCTCTATGAACAGCATAAAATCTTTCAGCTTCACGCTGGCTCATCCACACACGTTTAGATGCAACAACGCGCAACCCTGCATCTTCAAGCATTTTTGTAATCGCACCTGTCAAATTACGACGTGTTGCATCCGGTTTAATCATTGAAAAAGTACGTTCTACAGCCATTTGACCACCTTTATTACATTTATAACATTCTTTGGCCGTTCTATAGCGAGCAAGAAACCTTTTGCCAAGTGATTGTAGAAAAAACTGCCACAATTTTCAAAGATGCATCATGAACACTCAAGGAAAGTTCAATAAAAAACGCTAATACCCGCGCCAATTACTTATCCCCTCGTAACAGCACTCCCACCTCTGTGCAAAGATCAAATCAATTTGCATAACCTTAAACATTTCTTCTCAAAATTACCTTTCAAGAAAGAAAAACACCACACACGATATGTATAATAGCTTTTATGAAAAGATATACTTCCTTCAAAAACTCCCCTCCGAATACTATATATTTTGCTTGCACAAAATCACATGTTAAGGCCGGTCAAAGAACAAAATACAGCTAAAAACTGTAGCGTACGCCCAAAATACCTTGGAGGGACTGCTTCACCTTTTGCCCTTTGACATAATGTGCTTCCGCATAAAGCTTTAATTTCTCACTCACTAAACTGCTTAAACCAACCCCTAGTTTACCCGCATTCCCTGATAAGTCCGTGGTAAATTCATGCTGTTGATTAATCGTCGTGTGATTGTTATCTTTATTCTCACGCAACCATGCTGCCGTAATGTAAACCATTGATGAAGTATCTATGCCTGAACCAAATTCATATCCTAAAGATAATCCCACTTCACTCCGTAATGAGGTAAAGGGGCTTATATCACCTGTCATTTCATTGGAAAGCTTTATCTCTTTACCTTCAGCTTGCAACCACGTGAACTGTGCATAAGGCTGCATCCAACCGCTCTGTGTTATTTCAAAACGATACCCCGCTTCAAATGATGTGCCTACCACCCATTGCTTATAATTTCCTTCAATGTCTACACCATTCGTTGAAACTGCCTTCAAATCATTCTGGTAATGATTGTATTTCAAAACACCATCCAGATACAATCCACTATGATCAAAATAAGTCGCATAAGCTCCAATACCATAAGTGTTTATGCCGCTGATACCACCTCGTGCATGCGCTACACGCGCTTGATCATAACTTCCAAAACCACCAATATAAAACTCGCCACTCATTAATTCGCTTAAGCCACTGATGCCTAGAACTATACCCGTCTGCTCAAGCTTAAAATCTATATGTTCTGTAGCAACACTCTCTCTACTCTTGATTGCATATGTCCAGAAAGCCGCATTTTTCTTACTTCTGTCTAGAATTCCTCTGCCAGCACGTACAGTTTGCAACTCATTATGAAAAATAAGTCCCGGTGCCACAGACATCGACAACACCGCATCTGTAGAGGGAGTGGTTAAAAAGTCAGAAACTGACATTTCCTTACGCGATTGCAAAGGAGGTTGCTCTTGATCACTTGGGCGCACAGTCATTTGATCAGCTAAAGTTTGAGCACCCGCAGCAACAACAGGCTGCTGTTGCTCATCAGAAGAATTATGATTACCAACTGGACGTGATAATTTAATAGCTTGATTTCTCGGAGATGAAACAGGAGGCTGCTGAACCTCTTTCAAATGCCGAGGCAGTCTGTCTTTGGGTTTCTCATTGCTATTTCCCTGATCATTAGGTATCTGAAAAGTAGAACTTTGCGAACGAGAACGCGAACGAGAAGAAGAAGTCCTTCGTTGAGAAGATGTATTTGCATCAGTAGATGAAGAAGGTGAAGGAATAGTAACTTTCGATTTCCTATTCATGCGCGGGGAGCTCCCCCCCGAAGGACTTGACGTGCCAGTTTCCCTACCCAAATACCAAGTTGTGGAATCACCACTAGAATCGGCATTTCTCTCTCTCCTCTGCAAATTATATACAAAGGTTCCACCATCGAAAGCTTCAATTGCCTCACCGGAGTGATTTACCAAAGTAAAATTAGCTCCTCCGCTTTTATCAGTAACCAAATTAAGCGCTGTGGTGAGACCATTTTTTTGTGAAAGAAGCCCTGTAATTTCAGCACCAGAATCAGCAACGCTTATTGTGTGATTACCTGAACCATCATCAATCACTAAGTAATCACTACCACCACCCGTAGTACTAATATTGAACTTAAAATGTAAATCCCCTGAAAGCTCACCAACATGAAGTGAAATATGGCGTGGATCATACCTAGCAGAAGTAAAAACAACAGTTCCTCCCTCTCCACCTAACTTCTCCATTTCTATCTGTGGTTTTACATTATTATTCCGCTCACCAACATTAAATAGCGTTTCATCAGCCCTTCCCTCCACAGAAATCTTTGTTTTTGTAGTATGATTTGTTCTATCACCGGCAAGTAAATAAAGATGCCCCTGATTATTGACCTTTACCTCCCCTGATATCTCTGCACCAACAAAAATCCACGAGTTGGCGTTGTCGTTAATCGTTAGACCATCCACAATTCCCAAAGGATATACTACTTGAATACTTCCATCCTTTAAGGTAGTGTTATTGGCTACCCCTTC
This sequence comes from Bartonella jaculi, assembly GCF_039543045.1. Lineage (NCBI taxonomy): Bacteria > Pseudomonadati > Pseudomonadota > Alphaproteobacteria > Hyphomicrobiales > Bartonellaceae > Bartonella > Bartonella jaculi. Next base: position 211,679 of record NZ_BAABIZ010000001.1, on the reverse strand, counting down.
CGCTAAAACGTGCTGCCTACCATTTCCAGAAGCTATGGTACTTTCTGCAATCCCTCCCTCTCCTCTCCTCCCCGTATAAAGATTTTGTTCTCCACCTTGTCCTACTTTTGTATACCAAGCCGTTGCACCATCATATATATTTTGCTGCCCTACTGTCCCTCCCGCTCCACCAGAAACTGTGGCATGATAAGCACTGCTCCCCTTCTCCAAATTTTCAAGCTTAAGTATCTTCTCTTCAAACACAAACTGCTTACCCCCAGGAATATTAGTATTCATTGCAGTTCCACTACGCGTAACTATTTGCATCCCGCCTTCTTTAATAGTAGCGCCTATGGAAGTCTTACCATTTTCAACAATCTCTACACCGCCATCACCGATTGTAATATTATTACTCGGAACCAGAGAATTAGTAATCAGCGCAGAGCCTTTTCCAACCTGTCCCCCCTCATTCACACTCATCATACTTGTTAGCGCCGCACTCTTACTTTCAACTGCACTGGCAATTTGCACGAGACAACTGCTGATCATTAATACTGAAAAACTCAATTTGAATTTATACTGCATCATTCACACTCCACTCTCAATCATTTAGACAAATATCCCGCATTTCGCAGGTGGACTATTGTAGATTGTATCGTAATGTGTTTTATTTATGTCTAAATGCAATTTTTTAGCGTAATATTTTTATATTGCAACTAAAAATTGCGCGCCTAATAAATTGAAAAGAAGATCCTAGTCTGAAGCTGTATAACTTCGAAAAATTCAAATTATGTTTTGCGTACAAGGCATAAATTGCAAGACTTGCAATAATAAATGAAAAAACAATATCGCCTTTAATAGAGCGTAAGGTTATCCTCAATGTCTATATGCTCCCAAGAGGGTATAGACATTGAATGTTTAGCTCACGAAGATAATAAGACTTCTAAGATTAATCAGCATGTAAAACGCATATTTAGAAACTGTAACGTAACCCTAAAATACCTTGAAGTGACTGCTTAATCTTATTCCCTTTCAGATAATGCGCTTCCACATAAAGTTTTAATTTGTCATTGACAAAACTGTTTAAGCCAATTCCTAATTTACCCGCATTTCCTGACAAGTCGGTGATAAATTGATACCGGTTATTAATTGTCGTATGATTATTATTTATATTCTCACGCAACCAAGCTGCTGTAATATAAGCCGTCAATGGAGTATCGGCACCAACAATAAATTCATGCCCTGCTGTTAATCCAACTTCACTACGGAACGAAGTTAATGGACTTATATCACCTGTCATTCCATTGGAAAGCTTGATTTTTTTACCTTCAGCTTGCATCCCTGTTAGTTTGATATAAGGCTGCATCCAAGTGCTTTGTGCTGGCTCAAAACGACAGCCAACCTCAAATGATCCACCTATCGCCCACTGATTATAATCGCTTTGAATAGCTAAACCGTTCGTTGAAACCGCTTTCAGATTATCCCGATAATAATTATATTTCAAAACACCGTCCATATACCATCCACGGTTATCAAAGTAAGTCGCGTAAGTTCCAATGCTATAACTGCTTATGCCGCTATCACCGCCTCGTGCATGAATAACCCGCGCTTGATCATAACTACCAAAAGCGCCAACATACAAATCCCCATGCATTAGTTCGTTCAATTGATCAGCGCCCAATATTATACCTGTCTGCTCAAGCTTAAAATGTGTATGACCTGTAGCAACGCGTTCTCTACTTTTAATCGCGTACGCCCAGAGATCTGTATTTTTTCTGTTTTGGTCTAGAATTCCTCTCCCAGTACGCACAATTTCCAGTTCATTGTTAAAAATAAGGCCAGAAGCTACTGCTGTAGAGAGTATTGCATCAACTGAAGGAGTGGTCGACGCCCCACCAGGAGCCAATGGATCTGTTGGATTAGGAAGTGGGGATTCTGGCCCACTGATGCGATCTGCAGACAAAAACCAAGTTTTTCCATTTTCCTCCTTTCTCTGTTTCAAATCATACATATAGGTTCCACCATCAATAGCGTTGATTTTTTCACCCGAGAGATCTGTCAGAGTAAACTGTGCTCCACCGCTTTGGTCCATAATTAAATCACGCTTATTTGAAGAAGGATCGGTAATTTCAACTCCAGAATCAGCAACGCTTATTGTGTGATTACCTGTTCCATTTTCAACAAAGAGATAATCACCACGGTTCTGTGCAAGAGTGGTATTGAATTTGAAATGTAAACTACCTGAAAGATTATTAACATGAAGCTGAGAGTAATAAGGATCAGAGCCACTAAAGGCAAAAATAACGCTACCCTTACCACTTAATTTCTGAATAAGAGAGCTTTTTCCGTCAAACTCTTCGGTAATGGCGTACAATTTTGTATCTTGTCCATTTAAAATAACGTCTTCTACTGTGGTATGGTGTTGATCATTTCCAGCATAAAGATGAAGCTGTCCAGAATGATTCACCAGAGTCTTGCCTTCTAACGTTGAACCAGCATGCGCAAACGATTTTGCTTCATCATTCATCGTAAGATTTTTCACATATCCATCGGTATATATTTCCTGAATAGCGGTCTCGTTTAAAGTGACCCCAATAGCTTTACCTCCTTCTAAAACACGCTGTTTAGCACCGCCAAAAATTTGTGTATCAAACGCAGAACCACCATTTTTTGCACTTTGAGACTTTTTTGCAATCTCCTGCACGCCTCCTTGCATAACTTTCGTGTTCCAAGCACTTCCCCCATCGTATATCTTTTGTTGCCCCAGTGTTTCGCCTTGACCATAAATTACTGTCCCCGAAGCACTACTCGCTTTAATCTGTCCTCCGACATCACCTTCCCCCCAAATAAGCTGCTCACCACCATAGATTTTTGTCCCTTCGACTTTTCCTCCATTCCCAACATTTTGCCGTCCTCCTTCTTTAATGACAGCATTTTTGGAAAAACCTTGTTTTCCTTTTGAAGCCTCGACACTTTCACTCCCACCATGTTCAATTGTGCTATTCTCACTAAGACCTCCTGCATATACATAGATCTCTGCACCATTCCTCACCGTGTTATTTATGGATAATCCCGGCTTGTCTATCTTACCATCATTTGAAAAATGAGCTTTACCATTATTATCGAGTACAAAATTTTCCAAAAATGCTCCATCTTTAATAAAAATGAGTTCAGGATTTGTATGTACAGCAATATTTTTTTCTTGCATATTTTGTCCGGTAGTGACATCATCCTTGCCAACAGAACCCTGTATTTTTCTGGCTAGTACTTTACTACTCTTATCCGTAGTAATACCATTAAGCATTTCAAAAAAGCCAGATCCGCCATCTGCTTCTATAATGGCATCACCTTTAGATGCTTGAACCTTTGTGTATTCTTCTATTCTCATGCCTCCATTATGCTGACTATGGAGTATTTTCTCATTTATACCATAATCTGAAGGCTGATAAAAAGGTTGTCCCCTACTCTCACCCGCAATAGCTGCTTGAATAAAACAGCTGCTAACCATGAGTGCCCAATAACGTTGTTTCCACTTATATTGCATAACTATACCCTCCCCTTCATGCCTGAGTAGACATCAAAGGTAATTAGCTCTGCAAAAATTATTTTCAACCTAAACTTTTAAGAATTATCTTTAACACTTTATTAACATTGAAAAAATGCCCTTTGTATCTCCCTAAAATCTTCGTCTGATTGAGAGTAAAAAGCAGTTCTTACATTGCTTTTTTTAACACGCGTCAAAAATTTTTTATCAAAGAAAAAGAATAAAATACGATCCTCTCGTATGAAGCATACGTCTTGTTATAATAAAGTGCCTTTGTATTTTCTCAAAAATGTCTTTTCTCAAAAATTGTACTCTGAGCATCAAATATCTCGCTTGTAAAAAATCATCCATTTAAAGCTGCTCAGAGAACAAATACACTGTTAAAAGCGGTAGCATACGCCTAAAATACCTTGAAGGGACTGCTTCACCTTTTGCCCTTTGACATAATGTGCTTCCGCATAAAGCTTTAATTTCTCACGCACTAAACTGCTTAAACCAACCCCTAATTTACCCGCATTCCCTGATAAGTCCGTGGTAAATTCATGCTGTTGATTAATCGTCGTGTGATTATTATCTCTATTCTCGCGTAACCACGCTGCCGTAATGTAAACCATTGATGAAGTATCTATGCCTGAGCCAAATTCATATCCTAAAGATAATCCCACTTCACTCCGCAATGAGGTAAAGGGGCTTATATCACCTATCATTTCATTGGAAAGCTTTATCTCTTTACCTTCAGCTTGCAACCACGTGAACTGTGCATAAGGCTGCATCCAACCGCTCTGTGTTATTTCAAAACGATACCCCGCTTCAAATGATGTGCCTACCACCCATTGCTTATAATTTCCTTCAATGTCTACACCATTCGTTGAAACTGCCTTCAAATCATTCTGGTAATGATTGTATTTCAAAACACCATCCAGATACAATCCACTATGATCAAAATAAGTCGCATAAGCTCCAATACCATAAGTGTTTATGCCGCTGATACCACCTCGTGCATGCGCTACACGCGCTTGATCATAACTTCCAAAACCACCAATATAAAACTCGCCACTCATTAATTCGCTTAAGCCACTGATGCCTAGAACTATACCCGTCTGCTCAAGCTTAAAATCTATATGTTCTGTAGCAACACTCTCTCTACTCTTGATTGCATATGTCCAGAAAGCCGCATTTTTCTTACTTCTGTCTAGAATTCCTCTGCCAGCACGTACAGTTTGCAACTCCTTGTGAAAAATAAGTCCCGGTGCCACAGACATCGACAACACCGCATCTGTAGAGGGAGTGGTTAAAAAGTCAGAAACTGACATTTCCTTACGCGATTGCAAAGGAGGTTGCTCTTGATCACTCGGGCGCACAGTCATTTGATCAGCTAAAGTTTGAGCACCCGCAGCAACAACAGGCTGTTGCTCATCAGAAGAATTATGATTACCAACCGGACGTGATAATTTAATAGCTTGATTTCTCCGAGATGAAACAGTGGAAAGAACAGAAACTCGTTGATTTTGGTCTAAATGTCGGCGCGATCTACTCCTACGCGGCAAATTATCAATATATATTGCAGATAAATACCAAATTTTTTCACTTCCAGCCTCACCGCTTTTTTGTTTCAAACCGTACACATAGGTTCCACCATCAACAGTACCAATTTTTGCACCAGAAAACTTTTGTAGAGTAAAGTGCGTTCCTCCACTTTTATCAACAATTAAATCAAGATCTGTTGAAGAAGGATCGGCAATTTCAATACCAGAATCTACAACGCTTATCGTGTGATTACCGCTACCATTCTGAATAAAGAGGTAATCACCTTCTCCTTCTGCAAGGCTGACATGAAACTTGAAATGCATACTGCCCGAAAGATTGTCAATATGAAGTTGAGAGTAATATAAACTAGAATCAGAAGACGTAAAAATAACCTCACCTGCACCATCTAAATTTTGAATGTAAGAGCTTCCACCGTCAAAAATGCCAGCAATAGAGTATAATTTAGACTCTTCTCCACTTAAGTTGATGTCTTCTACTGTAGTTCGAAGTTTATCATCTCCAGCATAAAGATGGAGCTGTCCAAAATCCTTAACTGTTATTTCTTCCCTTAATATTGCACCAGAAAAGATCCACGAATTAGCTTCGCTATTAATCGTCAAATTTTTCACGTATCCACCAGCATCAACTACTTGAACAGCACCAGCGTACAAAGTAACAGTATCCGCCTCACCTCCTGCTAAAACACGCTGCATACCACCCGCAAAAACCTCAGTATTTATCGCTAAACCACCGCTCTTTTGTGCAAAATTCTCATCGTCTGGGAACCATTTAGCAAGATTTTGTACCCCTCCTCTCATAACTTTTGTGTCTGAAACTACCCCATCATCATACACACTCTGTTGCCCCAGTGTCTTACCTTGACCATAAATTATGGTGCTATAAGCAGTACTGCTCACAACCCCATCGCTCGCATAGCCTTCTCCGAAAACAACCTGCTGACCGCCATAGAGTTGTGTCTCCATTGCTGTTCCTCCTCCCTCTACACTTTGTTTTCCACCTTTATAAACAATAGCAAATTCTGAAGTGCCTTGTTCTCTAACAACCTCAGAACCACCATTCCCAATTGTGGTATTCTTACTGAGACCACCCGCCTCAACATAAAGCCTTCCAGAGCCCTCAACCATGGTGTTAATGGACTCTTTGTAAAGATCACCCCCTCCATCATCAGAAATATGAATTACATTACCATCCCTGAGTAAGAAACTTTGCAAAATGAATTCATCCTCACCAACACTGAAATCATTTGCATAAAAACTGAAATCACTTTCATAAGAGCTGACTATAGGATCTCGCAAAACTGTCATATCTCCTTCTTTCCTTGGAGATTCAGTTATAGGCGACTCTGTATTAGATGAAGTGGTTAAAGAAGTAGAAGCCTTCTCAGCAGCAGCTAAATACCAAGTTTTTCCTCCTTTATCCTCTTTCTCTTTTAGATCATACATATAAGTTCCACCATCAACGGTATCAGTTTTTCCCCCAAAATGGTTTGTTAAAGAAAAACGAGCCTTTCCACTTTTATCAGTAATTAAATCAATTGCGCGGAAAGAAGAATTGGTAATTTCAGTACCAGTATCCACGATGCTTACTGTATGGCTACCTTGCCCTTTCTCAATGAAAAGGTAATCACCATATCTTTCTGCAACGTTAACCCTAAAATTGAAATTTACATTCCCTGAAAGCTCAGAAACATAAAGCAGAGAATAGTATGAGTTAGACTCCTTAGAATCATTAGAATTAAAAGTGAAAATAACCCGCCCCTCTCCACTTAACTTTTGAATTATAGAGCTTGAGCCATCAAGTTTAGTAGCAACAGAGTATAATTTTGACTCTTTTCCATTTAAAATAATCTCTTCTGCTTTCGTTTGCTGCCCATTATCTCCAGCATAAAGATAAAGCTGTCCAGAACCATTGACCTTTACTTCCCCTTTCAATGTCGCCCCAGCATATACCAATGAAATGGCTCCGCTATTAATTGTCAGAGTTTCCACATGCCCATCGGCATAGACTCTTTGAAGAGCTCCATCTTCCAAAGTAACAGTATTTGCCTTACCTTTCGCAAGAACATTCTGCACCCCAGCTGCACAAACTATAGTATCTATTGCCAATCCCCCTACTTCTCCAAACCATGTGCCAATATTTTGCTCTCCTCCACTCATAACATCTGTCAAGAGAGCTGCCCCATCATCATACACATTCTGTTGTCCTGATGTTTCACCTAGACCATAGATTTCAGAATTATAAGCGTAACTTCCCTCTCCTAAAACAATTTGTTCACCCCCATAGACTTTAACCTCCTCTGTTTGTCCTCCAGACTCAACACTTTGCAACCCATATTCACCAATAAAAGTACCTTTTGAAACTTCTTTTTTCCCGACAACCTCAACTTCACCGTCCTTAATTATAAAACCTTTACCCATTTCTCCTAGCTTTTTACTGACACATATTGGCATTAATGGACTTTCTCTCGGCGCAGCTACTCCCTCTGTATTTGCAATCTTTACAAGAACACCACCCGCTATTAATGCCCAACTTAGCTTTAGTTTGCGTCGCATTGTCCACACTCCACGATTTCAAATAAAAAACTCCGCATTATTTGGAAAAAGTGCATAACAAAAACAACACGATGTACCTGCTCAATTTCATATTTTTCAAGATGCCAAATCATTCAGTGTACTAAGCTCTGCTTCATCGAACACTTCAGTGTGTGTTTTAAAATTTATACACAACCAAAGGATAAGAATTTCTTCATGATACAATTAAAAAGTGTTCTAATTGCATCCATAAAAAGGCCTCTTGAATATTTTTGAGATACTAAATTCTGATCTAAAAAATCAAATTGATCTCTAAATAAATTGAAACAGTGTCGTGTTTAAAGAAGATAACAATACGAGAATGAAATTACATCATTTGTAAAAATATACTTCTATTTTCTATGGCATTTAAAATAATGCCTTTATTTTATTTGATTTAGATGCATTTATAGTGCAATCATCCGCAGTTATTTCATTATTCTAATATACTGGAATCATAATAATATCGACTCGACACTAATCTTAAATTTTTATAATTATAAGATTTGTAGTTTCATAATTCGATTTGTCATATACTGAAAGGACATTCTATTCATGTCTATAAACTCAGAAATACAAACTGTAAGCAAAGGAAATTCTCCTCGTCGAATTTTATTTGCAAGCCTTATTGGCCCAACAATTGAATTTTTTGATTTTTATGTCTTTGCAACTGCTGCAGCTCTCATATTCCCTCATGTGTTTTTTCCAACGCAAAATGATCAGCTTGCTATTTTACAATCTTTCCTGATCTTCGGAGCGGCTTTTTTTGCTCGCCCCTTTGGATCAATTGTTTTTGGACATTTTGGAGATAAAATTGGACGAAAAGCAACACTTATCGCCGCTCTTCTTACGATGGGGTTATCGACAGTCATTATTGGTTTCCTTCCTACTTATGAAACAGCTGGGTGGTGGGCGCCGTTCTTTTTAACCCTGTGCCGTATTGGACAAGGAATGGGATTAGGAGGCGAATGGGGGGGAGCCGTTCTGCTAGCAACAGAAAATGCTCCTCCAGAAAAGCGTGGTTGGTATGCGATGTTTCCTCAATTAGGCGTTCCAATCGGTTTGTTCTCGTCTATTGTCGTTTATTTAGGCCTATTGCACTTCCTTGATAATGATGAGCTTTTAGCATGGGGATGGCGCATTCCTTTTATTGCTTCAGTTGTTCTCATGCTTGTGGGATTATGGGTTCGTCTTTCAATTAACGAAACAGTTGCATTCAAAAAAACGCTTGAGCGTAAAGAGCGTGTTAAAGTTCCTATAATAGATGTCTTTTTAAAATGCCCACGAATCTTATTTCTTGGGACATTTGCAGGCATGGCAACATTTGTTTTATTTTATTTGGTCACCGCATATTTGTTAAGCTATTCAACAAATCATTTGCAATTGTCATTTCAACAAGCTCTCCAAGTAGAAGTCATCGGTGCCATTTTCTGTGGGATTTTTACCATAATAACCGGAAAACTTGCCGATCGTATTAGACGTAGAACTTTGATGATTTGGATCTCAATAATTACTGGTATCTATTCTTTTGCAATTCCTTATTTCTTAGAATCTGGAGTTGGAGGAATCCTTGCGATGTCCATCATTGGCTTATCGATCATGGGAGTTGTATATAGTCCACTTGGTGCTGTTTTGGCCTCACCATACCCAACAGCAATTCGATACACAGGTTCATCTATAACTTTCAATTTATCCGGTATCGTAGGTGCATCTCTTGCACCTTATATTTCAGAGTATCTGGTACAGCATTTTGATACTTCTTATATCGGATATTATCTACTTCTTGCCTCTTTTATTTCATTAATTTGTTTCGTTGGATTTACGGATGATGAAATATCCAACTAGAACACAATGAAAAAGAACAAAACAAGTGCTGGTGGCAGAAATGCCACTAGTTTCATTTTCAAAGACATTGGTTGTGGTACATTCCACCACAATATTCCAGCAAACAGTGCACTGAGAAACAAAAACAGTATGTCCGCGATATTGCCAATATAAGAAATAGGAAACATTTGTGACAGGACATGCGTTGTCCCCAACCATGAAACGCAAAGAAAAGATAACATCACAGCCCATAAAATAAGCAAAAACCGATCAACAATCATCATCATTCCGTTTGAATATTTTGCAAGAAAGACAGTAATTAGCAATTGTTGACCACATCTTTATTGCCCCCAAAAGAAAAATCACAACGAAAACCCAACGTCCTCCTCTTGATTCTTTCGCAACAAAAATCTCTGGATTCATTATTCCCATCAGTCCTATAAAAATCAAAATAAAAGACGTTACACGCATCAAACCTGTTTTTTCCAACAGCGATCTTCAGTCTGCTGCCAATAAGTTAAATGATGATTTTCCATTTTATATTTTTTCCACTGGACACGAACAAGATTCAGTTGCTCATCGCTTTGACCATCAAATATTACGACAAGTCGTTGATAAGGATCAATATCCGAGCAGATCGCTCCCTCTATGAGAAAACGTATCTTTGAATCATTCGGATTTTCATGGCCCGTAGTCAGAAATACAGGCTGAAAATTTGGATATTGATCACACTCAGTCCCATGCCCAATAAACGCTTCATCAGCATAAACCCATAAACGTTTATCTATAGCATCGCGTCGTTCTTTACTCACACATTGTATTGTTATCTTACCAAAACGAACAAGCGCACGCTCCACAAGTGTTGGCAAAATATCTTCCAGCGTTGACTGTGTCAAATGATAGAAAAAAATATCCACCCTCTTAGCCCTTCATCACTTTATAAAAAGCTATAACCTTTTTGGAGAAACGTCTATATCACCAGCACATAAAGGAAATAATTTAAAATAGAATGATTCCTCTTTTCTGATTGTATGTATTATCTTTTTTTTCGTGTATGTTAAAGATAGAAAAAGAAAAAAGACAAATCGTCATTTTCTAGTGAAGAAAGAGAGGTATTTTAGCTTCTCTGTAGACTACCGTTGAAAATGGCATATAATGGCATGGCAGAATTGGTTGAAGTTAATGAGCTGTCCTATACATGCTATTTATTTGGCAACAATGCGCAATATGCAATATATGGAAAGGTCGTTCTTAAATTTTGGTTGTGTTTTTTAACTTAAAGTAATGTAGAGTATCTGCTCTCTCATTAAAGATTGAGGATGTTAGCCAATCTATGCGTATTATTGAGTTATACATCCTGAAGCGTGTTTTCATTCTGTTCAGTGCTGTCATGATTGCAGCAATAAGTATTAGTTGGACAGTGCAAATCCTTGGGCGGATAAATTTTCTCACAACAAGTAGACAAACGTTCTTAACCGTCTTGCAGTTTTCACTCTCATTAGTTCCTTCTGTTGTTTTCCTTGTCATTCCATTTGCCTTAGTCATTGCAATTACCAGCACCCTTTCGGCAATGAATCAAGACTCAGAACTCGCTATCATCAGTGCCTCTGGTTTTCCCAAAAGTACTGTTTGGAAACCAATTCTTCTTCTTGCTCTTTTTGCATCGTGTGCTTCCTTTTCTATAGCCAATTTTGTTGTTCCTCAAGCACGTCTTAATATGCGACAAATGCTAGCAAGTGCCCAGTCTGATCTTCTTAATCTTTTCATTAGTGAAGGTAGCTTCCAAAAACTCGCCAATAACCTTTACATAGAAATTGGCGAACGGAATCCGAACGGAACTCTTGGGCGTCTTTTCATCGTTGATCAACGCGATCCTAAGACTGATCTTTTTTATTATGCAACAACAGCATCAATTGTGAACAATAAAAACGGCAGTTTTTTAGTCCTCAATAACGGTGAAATAGAAAGGATTAGTCATCAAAATGACAATATTTCAATCGTTCAATTCAGCTCATATACCTTTAGCCTAGGTGAATTTATCCCCCATGATAAAATGCCCACACTTTATCCAAAAGATAGGACTCTTTCTTATTTGCTGAATCCCGATCCAAAAGATTCCTACTATCAGCGCAAACCACTTCAATATAAAGCTGAATTTCACCGTAGACTTACAGAATGGCTCTATCCAATTGTTTTTTCACTCATTGCATTAGCAGCAGCAGGAGATACACGCTCACATCGACAAGCACGTAACTCTGCAAACTTCTCCGCAATTGCCTTTTCTTTGCTGGTTTATTGGATGGGATATTTTTTCGCCGAAAAAGCAAAAAGTGATCTTGCATACGTTCCTCTGCTTTATATTACACCAATAGGAATGAGTATGCTTACTTTTTTCATGCTCTTAACGAATCATAAAATCGGTATCCCCACAAAACTTAACGAAATTATTCAAATAATTTCTCAAAAAGTTATGAACAAATTTGAACATCGAAAATCTCAATATCCGTCGGATAACGCATCATGATTGGGCGGACACTTGGACAATATTTTTTTATATATTATCTTAAAATGGTCTGTTATTTTTTCGGAGGTATTTTTATACTTGCTCTTTTAATCGACTTTACAGAAAACTCTGGTCGACTATCTTATCTTCCCCATTATACGGCAAAAGATGCACTTCTCATCTCCGTTTTACGCATCCCTTTTATCATGCAACAACTCATCCCTTTTATTGCACTTTTTTCTGCAATGGCAATGTTGATCTCGCTTAATCGAAAATCTGAGCTTGTTGTGACGCGTTCAATCGGTGTTTCTGCGTGGCAGTTTCTCATGCCTGCTTGTTTGGGAGCCTTTCTTTTTGGATTATTTTCAATTCTTGTCGTTAATCCACTTGCCGCATGGGGATTTTCCCAAGCAGAAAAAATGATGACTGAGTGGCGCAGCAATAGTAATAATGTGCTAACATCTCTCAATAACACGCGCATCCCATGGTTAACTCAACGTACAAATTTAGGCAGAACAACCATTGGTGCGAAATCTATCACCGATCAAGGACTTTCTCTTATCAACGCAACCTTTGTACAATATAACGATAATGCAACCGTCAAAAATTGGATTAATGCCAAAAAAGCAACATTGACAAATGGTGCTTGGTTGCTAACAAATGGAACGATCTATAAAATAGGACACACTCCTGAAAAATTTTCTGAACTTCAAATAAAAACCAATCTAAAGCCAGAATTTTTAACTGAACGTTTAGCGAATCCCGCGACTATCCCATTTTATCAATTGCCAACAAAAATTATGATTGCACGTTCATTTGGCTATTCTGCCAATAATTTTGATATGTATTTACAATCTTTAATTGCATTACCCGCACTGCTTATAGCAATGACACTCATTGCAGCCACTGTATCTTTAAACTTTACGCGCTTTGGACAATCTGGAACCTTGATTCTTAGTGGCGTCATCGCTGGCTTCACACTTTATGTTATTTCCGTACTCGTTCAAGCTTTTGGTAATGCCGGATACATTCCACCCATTATTGCAGCTTGGACACCCGTTGTTATTGCATTATTTTTAGGAATCTCCTTTTTGCTTCATAAAGAGGATGGCTAGGTGAAACCATTAACAAGTAAGAAAATCAATTTAACAAAACTAAGGGCATTCGCTTTAAAAAGTGTTATTGGCTTTATCCTAGGTGTATCTCTATCCTGCTATGCATTCGCCCAAAACCTTACTTCCCTTACTCAAAATCGTACCTCAAATGCAGCACGCCCTCTCATGCTCTCTGCGGAGGAACTCATCTACAATCGTGATGATAATACTGTTTCTGCACAAGGCAAGGTTCAAATCGAATATGATGGCAATAAACTGATCGCCCAAAAAGTTACTTATAATCAAAAAACAGGACGGATCATAGCACAAGGAAACGTCGAAATTACTCAAAAAGATGGTAACAAAATTTATTCTCATCAGATTGATATGACCAAAGATTTTGGCGAAGGATTTGTAAATGCCTTACGCATTGATACCGCCAACAATGTTCATTTCGCGGCAACAAGTGCTACACGCAGCAATAACCAGATAACAGTCTTCGACAATGCCACCTACACAGCCTGTGAACCTTGTTCTTATAAACCAGATAAAGAAGTCCTTTGGAAAATTAGAGCAAGAAAAATCATCTGGAATAACACCACCAAAAAAATTCGTTTTGAAAACAATCGTTTTGAAGTTTTTGGTATACCGATTCTGAAGTTCCCAACCTTTGAACTTAATGATCCAACTGTGAAACGCGCTAGCGGCTTCCTCGCACCCCATTTTTTTTACACCGATTATCTCGGCATGGGCATAAAAAATTCTTATTTCTGGAATCTCGCTCCCCATTACGATTTCACACTTTCTTCTACTGTCTATACCCAACAAGGGCTTTTAACTGAAGGTGAATGGCGTCAACGTTTAAAAACAGGCAATTACAATATTCGTTTTGCCCATATATACCAAATGAAACCACATAATTTTGATCACGATACGATTGATGCGCAGCATAAAAACCGTTATATGCTAGCAACAAAGGGTGATTTCCGTATTAATTCACGTTGGACTTATGGATGGGATATTCTTGCGCAGTCCGATCGGCATTTTAGTCGTGCCTATAAACTTGAAAACTATAGCAATCCTACACAACTTTCCCAGCTTTATTTAAATGGTCTTGTAGGCCAAAATCACTTTGATATGCGTTTTTACCATTTTAAGGTTCAAGATTTGATACTAGATGATCCCTATTATGAACGCCACTCTCGGCAAGCATGGGTTCTCCCTCGTATCGATTATTCTTTTACACCAGATAAATCCGTTTATAATGGACTGCTCACCTTTCATAGCAATATGCAATCAATTTATCGTCGTCATACCGACTTCAGCTCTACCGACAGGAACGGTCATCCGCTTAACGCTGCTAGACTTTCAGGTGTCGCTGGAAATAGTTTTCGTTTAACAAACGAGCTAGAATGGAAAAAACGCTTCAACACACACGGTGGACTTATATTAACTCCCCTTCTTTCTTTGCGTGCTGATATCATTACAATGAATATGCACGAAAACTACGCTGCTCATGTAAAAAATGCCCCCTCCTCAGCATTCCGTGGCATGGCAACGGCAGGTTTGGAATTGCGGTATCCCTTCCTCATTAGATTTGACAGTTCTACACATATTATAGAACCAACTGCACAAATTTTTATACGCAATAATGAACACTCTATCGGACAAATCCCTAATGAAGATGCACAAAGCTTCGTATTTGACGCAACCACTCTCTTTCAACGTGATAAATTCTCTGGTTATGACCGTGTAGAAGGTGGAACAAGAGCCAATATAGGTTTAAGATATTCTGGAAACTTTAACAATGACTGGTCTCTTTATGGTCTTGTTGGACAATCTTTTCATATTGCTGGGAAAAATTCTTTTGCAGAAAAAGATTTTGTTAATGTAGGCACTCATTCTAGCCTCGAAGCAAGACGTTCAGACTATGTTGCAATGTTTGGCGCAAACCATAAAAATGGTTTTTCCTTTGAAACTCGTGGACGTTTTGATAAAAAAACAGGAAAAGTCCACCGTAGTGAAATTGAAGTGTCACAAAAATGGCAAAATTTTTGGGCGGCTCTACAGTATGCCTATATCACAAGCCAACCATCTTATGAATATCCACAAAAGCGTCAAGAAATTTCTTTTCAAACCGGTATTAAATTGGCTAACTATTGGTCTGTTAAGAGCAACGCCGGTTATGATTTAGTATCCAGAACATTCATAAAGCGGGGAATTAGCTTAAGTTATACAGATGAATGCTTTGGACTAACATTCGGTTATCAGCAGGTAACAAATCCAGGAAAAAAAACACCTTTGCAAAACTTTAATTTTTCTCTTTCATTGCGTACAATTGCAGATATCGGAAAAAAGAAAAAAGCAGATTTATAAAGAGAATGTATAGGTATTTAACTTATCATTGTTTTTATGAAAAAAAACGTATATTTTGAGTAACTGATAAGAATTGATAAACAATGCGAAGGCTTATTTACATGAATAAATTTAAAAAGCGTGCTCGTGCTTTATTTTGTATTGCTGCTTTGAGCATAAGCAGTCTACTGATAAGTGAATTGTTAATTCCGTCAGTCTTCGCGCAGACTGTCATTGTTGTCACCGTCAATGGCACTCCTATAACAAATTACGATATCCAAAGGCGCGTTGCTTTTCTCAAATTGCAACAGAAACAAGGAAATCTTTTTGCGCAAGCTAAAAATGAGCTTATCGATGAAGAACTTAAAAATAGCGAAATAAAACGCCGTAATATTGAAGTGAGCGATAATGAGGTTGAGAGTGCTTTTGAGAACTTTGCAACGCAAAATAATATGGCCATTGATCAACTCAACCAGATTTTGATTCAAAGTGATATCACTGTGCAACATTTTAAAGATTACATCCGTGGACAAATAGGATGGGGACGTCTTGTTAATGCACGCTATCAAGCTGAAACTGGTATGATTAGCGAACAAGAAGCTGTGCGTAGAATATTAAAAAATGGTGGTGTAAAGCCTTCAACCAATGAATATACGCTACAACGCATTATTTTTGTCATTCCCGCACATCGCCGTTCAGAAATCTTTGAAAGACGCCAAAGAGAAGCAAATAATTTCCGCGCTCGGTTTAGGGGATGTGCTAACGCACAAAAACAAGCAAAAGGTATTTTAGATGTTACTATCCGCCACTTGGGAAAATTTCTCGAACCCCAACTTCCCAGTGCATGGGAACAGGCTATCCGAGCAACGCCTGTCGGAAAAATGACCCAGTTTCAAGAAACATCTGATGGGATTGAAGCGCTTGCTGTGTGCAAAATAAAAAGAGTTTCTGATGATTATGTGGCTCGATTGATATTTTCAATTCAAGATAATAAGCAAAAAAGCCCGCAAAAACTTGAAATCTTAAGCGAAAAATATTTAAAAGAGTTGCGGAAAGCGGCGCGTATTCAAAATTCATAATGGCTGCACTTGTTGTTAGTGGTGGTGATCCTGCCGGAATTGGTCCTGAAATAGCATTAAAGGCGTGGAATTTGCGTGTTACACGCCAAATTCCACCTTTCGTTCTTCTCGCTGACCCCGATGTTATTCGTGCGCGCGCTCATTTTTTACAGATCGATGTCGAAGTGGAAGCTGTTTTAACAGATAATCCTATAAAAAACTTCCAAGCCGCTCTTCCTGTAATACCATTAAAAAAACGACAAAGTGATCAGCTGGGACGGCCTTCACACAACAATGCTGCTGGGATAATTGAAGCGATTAAACGCGGAGTTCAGTTAATTCAAAGTGGTCGTGCATGTGCACTCATCACTTGCCCTATTGCAAAAAAAAGCCTTTATGATGCTGGATTTGAATTTCCAGGTCACACAGAATTTTTAGCTCATCTAGCCCATAAGACATCTGGTAAATGCTATCATCCGGTTATGATGTTATCTGGACCGCAATTGAAGACAGTACCGATTACTGTCCATATTCCCTTCAAGGAAGTTCCCTCACGCCTCACCAGTCATTTAATCATTCAAACGGCGCTCATTACTGAAAACGACTTAAGAACGCGATTTAAAATAACTGAACCCCGTCTTGTTGTTGCTGGTCTTAATCCTCATGCAGGAGAAGAAGGTGCAATGGGAAAAGAAGATATTGAAATTATCTCACCCGCTATTGAGTATCTTAAAAATAAAGGACTCAATATTATAGGCCCACTGCCTGCAGATACAATGTTCCATGAACGTGCAAGAAAAGCATATGATGTTGCCCTTTGTATGTATCATGATCAAGCCCTTATTCCTGTTAAGACACTGGACTTTGACACCACTGTCAATATTACTTTAGGACTCCCTTTTATTCGTACTTCTCCAGATCACGGAACTGCTTTTGATATTGCTGATAAAGGAATAGCCTCTCCCGAAAGCTTTATTGCTGCTCTTAAACTTGCAAATCAACTTGCCAAAAATAGTTTTATACCATGCCAATAGATAATTTACCTCCTCTTCGTGAGGTCATTGATACATATGGATTGCAAGCTTATAAATCTTTGGGCCAAAATTTCCTTTTTGATCTTAATTTAACCTATAAAATTGCTCATCAAGCAGGAAACATAGAAGGAAAACCTGTTATTGAAGTTGGTCCAGGTCCTGGGGGTCTCACACGCGCCTTGCTTGCAAAAGGTGCCATTGTAACGGCAATAGAGCGCGATGAACGTTGTATACCAGCTCTCTTAGAGATAGAAAAACACTATCCGCAAAAACTAAAACTTATTTGTCATGATGCATTGAAGCAAGATTTCTCAAAACTCTTTGAAGAAACCTTAGAAAAACCACGCATTATTGCAAACCTTCCCTATAACATTGGAACACAACTCTTATTAAATTGGCTTTTGGCTGAACCATGGCCTCCTTTTTATCAATCAATGACATTGATGTTTCAACGGGAAGTTGCCAAACGTATTACCGCCAGACCTCAATCTGCACACTATGGACGTCTTAGTGTCTTAACCGGCTGGCGTACCACTGCCAAAATTGCTTTTGATGTACCTCCTCAAGCTTTCATACCAGAACCCAAAATAACTTCTTCCGTTGTCCATATCATTCCACGAACACAACCTCTTGCCTGCTGTGCACAAAAATTAAGCTTTGTAACAAAAACTGCTTTTGGACAAAGACGAAAAATGCTTCGTCAAAATCTCAAAACCATTGGAGGTGAAAAGCTTTTAGAAAAAGCTGGAATTGATGGAACACGCCGTGCTGAAACGCTCTCTATTTCCGAATTTGTGACTTTAGCTAATTTGATGATCTAAAAAAACGCAACTTTTTGCTCACTACCCATTTTAAAAACAATAAAGACATTAATCAATCTTTTCAGCAATAAGCCCATCAATAAAAGATTCAAGAAAGGAGCACCGCTCGCGTTTTATTGTTTCGGCTAAATAAATCGATTTAATAAACGACACTGACTGATTTAAATCCTCATTAATGATAACATAATCATATGAACGCCAATGCTGCATTTCCATTCGTGCATTCTTCAATCGCAAATTGATGATATCTTGGCTATCTTCTGCTCGACGATGTAAACGCGAAATGAGTTCTTTCATTGATGGTGGAAGAATAAAAACAGATACAGTATCCTCTGGCATTTTTTTTTGAAGCTGTTTAGTACCTTGATAATCAATATCAAATAACATATCTCGGCCAGAATTCAGTGCGTCTTCAACGGTTTCACGTAACGTTCCGTAATAATTTCCATGAACTTCTGCCCATTCAATAAATTCATTATCATCACGTTTGCGTTCAAATTCTTGCTTTGAAATAAAATGATAATGAAGACCATCCACCTCACTGGGACGTCTTTGCCGTGTCGTCATACTTATGGAAAGCTCTAATTGTCCATCTTTCAGAAGTAATCGAGAAAGGGTTGATTTACCTGCTCCTGAAGGTGAAGAGAGAATAAATAAAAAACCGCGACGCTGATCTGTTTTTTTTGCACTCAATTCACTCTTAAAGAATGTCATCACACCGCCCTACTTTTTCTTAAATTTTGCTTAAAAACTTTAATGATATGTCTTCTACATTCTAAAAAATTTAATGAGTCTTCTTTAATGCACGCCACTTACGAACATTGATATTATGTTCATCCAAAGTTCTAGAAAAAACATGCCCTCCAGAACCATCTGCTACAAAATAGAGCACATCACTAATGGGTGAATGCGCCACCGCTTTCAAAGAATCTCTGCCTGGATTCGCAATAGCTGTTGGCGGCAAACCGTTAATTTTATAGGTATTATATGGTGTTTCCTTCTCAAGATCTGAACGGTAAATCGCACGACCGGAAGGCTTTCCTTTTCCACCAAAGAGACCATAAATAACTGTTGGATCAGACTGAAGACGCATATGTTTTGCAAGACGGTTATAAAAAACCGCAGCAACTTTCGGTCTCTCTGCTGCAATTCCTGTTTCTTTCTCAACAATCGAAGCCAATATAACAAATTCGTCAATAGATTTGATTGGTAAATCAGGTGAACGCGTAGCCCATATTGCATTAACTAATTTTGTCTGTCCTTCACGCAGCCTATTTATAATTTCTTTGCGCGTTGTCCCCCGAACAAAACGAACAGTATCAGTCATCAAACTGCCCTCTGGAGGCAAAACTTCCGGAAGAGCACCAATTAAAATTTCATTAGCAGCTAATCGATCAAAAACTTGTTGAACCGTCAAACCTTCAGGCACTGTAAACGTATGTTCAATAGATTTACCTTTTACAAGGATATCCATAATATCTTGCATCGAAGCATGTGCTGGAATTAAATATTCCCCAGCTTTAAGATGCGTGGTTTTTTGATGGTAAGCAACACCATAAACAAAAATATCCGATGATCGAATGAGACCATGTTTCTCAAGCAGTAAAGCGATTTCACGAATCCCTGTTCCAGAAGAGATTAGGATAACCTGTTCTTCCTGAGACATCCCCTTCCCTTCAAAAATGCTTTTTCCAATATAAAGAGGGATACTTATGGCCAAAACAATAACCACGATCAGCATTAGAAAAAAATGACCGAGAATAACCAACGGATTACGTACAATATATGACTTTCGTTTCTTACGTTCTGACATAATATTACTATCTGCTAAATGATTCGAAGAGAAAATATTTTATGTCCTTCAGTGGTCTTCCATTTTTCACATCGGACATAATTATCAACCTCAATAATTTTTAGGTACTACAATTATAATCTCTCACTTAAACTTTATAATAAAGTAGAAACTCGGAAACAGAAAAAACCAATCAAAATACCTATTATTCGCCACAACGCCGAATTACCAAAGATGCATTCGTTCCACCAAACCCAAAAGAATTAGAAAGAACCGTATCAATTTTTCGTTCGCGCGGTTTGTGTGGGATAAGGTCAATTTTGGTATCAATCGATGGATTATCAAGATTGAGTGTCGCTGGAGCTATATTATCTCTTATAGCTAAAATACAAAAAATAGCCTCAGCCGCCCCTGCCGCACCAAGTAAATGTCCCACCGATGACTTCGTTGATGACATAGAGACTTGTGATGCATAATGGCCTAAAACACGCTCAACAGCCGCCAACTCTATAACATCAGCCATCGTTGATGTGCCATGGGCATTAATGTAATCAAGTTCGCTCACATTCACTTGTGCACGCTTAAGAGCAGCCATCATACTACGCTGCGCCCCTTCACCGCTCTCGGAAGGCGCTGTAATATGGTAAGCATCACCGGATAAACCGTAACCAATAATCTCAGCATAAATACGAGCACCTCGTTTTTTTGCGTGTTCAAACTCTTCTAAAACGACAATTGCAGCTCCCTCACCCATCACAAAACCATCACGATCAGCGTCATAAGGACGTGATGCTCGTTCAGGATCATCATTACGACAAGTAGAAAGAGCTCTACAAGCAGCAAAACCGGCAAGAGATATTCGATTTATCGGAGATTCAGTGCCCCCTGCCACCATAACATCGGCATCACCAAATGCAATTAAACGCGCTGCATCACCAATGGCATGTGCCCCCGTCGAACAAGCTGTTACAACCGAATGATTAGGACCGCGCAAACCATATTTAATAGATACATAGCCAGAGGCAAGATTAATCAAACGTCCTGGAATAAAAAAAGGAGAAACACGTCGTGGACCTTTATCACGAAGCGTATAACCTGCCTCAACTATGCCTTCAATACCACCAATACCCGAACCAATCAATACACCTGTACAAATCTGATCTTCATCACTCTTGGGAAACCATTCAGCATCTGTAAGCGCTTGGTCAGCAGCAGCCATCGCATAAACAATAAACGCATCAACTTTACGCTGTTCCTTGGGTTCCATATACAAATCGGCATTATACGTGCCATCTGTTCCATCTCCCAAAGGGATACGGGCTGCAATCTGGCATGGTAAATCGGATACATCAAATTCAGTAATGCGCCGAACACCACTTCTCCCTTCCAGAAGTCGTTTCCAACTATATTCGACATCACCAGCTAATGGAGATACCAATCCTAAACCAGTAACAACAACACGTCTCATAACTTCTAACCTTGAATTAAGATTCACCTCTCAAAGCTCACTTTTCAGAACAGCCCTCGAATAATAGGCAAAAGCATTCCACGCCTTTGCCTTTCAGTAATCACGCAGAAGCTTTATCGATAAACTTTACTGCATCACCAACTGTAAAAATCGTTTCAGCAGCCTCATCTGGGATTTCTACACCAAATTCCTCTTCAAAAGCCATAACGAGCTCAACCGTATCAAGGCTATCTGCTCCCAGATCATCGATAAAGCTTGCATTTTCCACTACCTTATCTGCATTAACTCCAAGATGCTCCACGATAATTTTCTTAACGCGCTCTACTGTATCACTCATGTTGAAATCCTCGAATTTATATTATTTTCCTATAATTTGGTTAGCTATATCGGGTCATCTAATCAAGCAATAGATGCATTACTCTAAAAATTTTAGCAGCTATTTAAAACACCCTGTGGATATCCCCTACAAAATGAACCAATCTGACATTCCGACATAAATTGATCAACCTACGATATTTAAAGAAATGAATGCATCTTTCCATTTCATTCGTTACTATCTAAAATAATACGACTTATAAATCAATCTGGAATAAAATAAATACTCATATCATTGCCATCCCGCCATTTATATGTAGTGTTTGACCCGTTACATATGCTGCTTCATTGCTCGCTAAATAAACAGCAGCAAAAGCTATCTCTTCCCCACTCCCCATACGCTTCATTGGAATCGCAGCCATAATGGTTTCTTTTTGTTTTTCGTTAAGTTTGTCGGTCATCGCAGATTTAATGAATCCTGGCGCAATACAATTAACAGTGATATTTCGTGAGGCAATTTCTTGCGCCAATGCCTTAGAAAAGCCTATCAAACCAGCCTTTGCAGCACAATAATTCGTTTGTCCAGGATTTCCGACAACACCAACAATAGAGGTTATGTTAATAATCCTTCCATAGCGACGCCGCATCATAAAGTGTATCAATTCACGTGTCAAAGTAGAAGCAGCCGTTAGATTAACCGCCAAGACATCATCCCAGTCTTGATCTTGCATACGCACAAAAAGACCATCTCGGGTGATGCCAGCATTGTTAACCAAAATATCGACACCCCCCATTTCTCTTTCCGCTGCTTCAGCTAATTGCTTAATTGATTCACGCTCAGAAAGATTAGCTGGAAATACAAAAACATCTTGTCCCAAATCCGCAGCTATTTCTTTAAGCTTATCTTCACGGGTTCCATGAAGCCCAATAATTGCTCCTTGCGCATGAAAACAACGCGCTATTGCCTCACCAATTCCTCCCGATGCTCCCGTCACAAGAGCTTTACGACCCGTTAATGTAAACATTTTTCAGACTCCTTGATAGGTTAAACGCCCAGCACTCGTAGTGCTGCTTCTATTTCCTCAGCTGTCCCAATTGTTAATCCCTTTATATCCTTGTTAATACGACGCGCTAAACCTGTTAATACTTTTCCAGATCCAACTTCAAAAAGCGTATCAACTCCATTAGCACCAATCCACTCTATTGTTTCACGCCACCGCACTCTTCCCGTCACTTGTTGGACAAGAAGCATAGCAATACGCTCTGGATTACTCTCTGGTGCAACAGAAACATTAGCAACAAGAGGAACAATAGGAGCCACTTTATTAACAGTCAAAAGTGCATTCTTCATGACATCAGCAGCAGGTTGCATTAAGGTCGAATGAAAAGGCGCAGAAACCGGAAGAAGAAGTGCACGTTTAGCACCTTTTTTTGATGCAATCTCTACTGCTACCTCAACCGCTTTTGCTTCACCCGAAATAACAATTTGCCCGCCACCATTATCATTAGCAATCTCACATAATCCTTCTCTAGAAACAGATTCGCAGATTTCTTCTACATCTTTCTCATCCAAACCAATCAGTGCTGCCATCGAACCTTCACCAACAGCAACTGCTGCCTGCATGGCATTGCCACGAACCCGCAAGAGCCTTGCCGTATCAGTAAGACTAAATGTACCAGCAGCACAAAGAGCTGAATATTCTCCTAAAGAATGGCCTGCAACAAATTTTACTTGTGATTCTATATTAAGGCCCAATTGTTCCATCACACGAATAATTGCCATGGATACAGCCATTAATGCTGGCTGTGCATTTTCTGTTAACGTCAAAACATCTGCTGGCCCTTCAAAAATGATCTCTGATAATTTCTCACCTAAAGCATCATCCACTTCTTCAAAAACCATCCGCGCTGCAACAAATTGCTCTGCAAGTATTTTGCCCATACCAACAAGCTGGCTCCCCTGCCCTGGAAAAGTAAAAGCTGCCACCATCAATCGACTCCTAAAATTGTGCCATTAATTTTCTTCTTTTGATCTTATTCATAAGTACAAATCAAGACAAAGTACCTTATTTAAAACGAATATTTCTCTTAAAGTTGTATTTTAGTGGCGGTATTTGGTATAAAAACTTAGGAAAATATGGGGACACAAACCGAATAACACCCCAACTGACGAAACTTCCTAGAAATGTACCAGCTAAAACATCAAAGGGATAATGTACACCAACAAAAACGCGCGCCCAACAAATCAAGCATAAAAACACCACTGCAAACTTAGACGCAATTTTGTATCGGTAAAGATAAAGACTCGTCATATAAGATGCAATAGTCAAAGCATGATTACTAGGAAAAGAAGCTGTGGCACGATGCTTAATGAGCGGTGTCGTCAAACCCGCAACAAACGGACGTGGATGAAAATAAATAAGAGAAATAAGATAACCTACAAAAAGAGCCGTACAAATGCTCACGCAAATACTCAATACGACGCGTCGTTCCATATTCTTACCGCAAAACCACAGCACCAAAAGATGTAGTGGAATAATGTAAATCAAAAACTTTGCACAAAAAATACTAAACAAAACTAAAATTGACCATGATTGATGATTCCCAGCAAACATTTCAAAAAGTGCAACATCAATCTGGTTTAAAAAATCCATTCTTCTCTCCTTCCTTCTTATAGCTTTACAGTATCGTCTCTTTGTAAAAGAGTAAAATGTATAAAATATAAGACTCAAAAATCATATTTTTTACGCGCATAAACTTGCTATTTTTAAAGATAAGCTGTAAATGTCAAACGTTCGTTACCGGCACTTTGGCTGGAGGTTGAACGGAGGGCTGGAAAATAACCAGTAGGAAGTGCGATATTTCCGACCTCCCGTATCTCCGCTCTCGAATGTCTCGAATTATAAACGCGTCCTTTCTTCTTTGGGTCTCCAAAAAAGACAAGTCGCAGAGGCTTTGCGCTAAAACCGGTGAAGTTTAATTGAAGAAAGGCAAAACAATGGCTCTTTATGAACATATGTTTCTTGCCCGACAAGATATTGCACCGCAGCAAATTGATGAGCTTTTGAGTGTCTACAAAGGTGTCATTGAAGCGCACGGTGGAAAAGTTGGGCGTGTAGAAAACTGGGGTCTTCGTCCCCTCGCTTATCGTATTCGCAAAAACCGTAAGGCTTACTATATACTGGTTAATATTGATGCACCAGCCGCAGCAATTGCCGAAGTTGAGCGTCAAATGCGTATCAATGAAGATATTTTGCGTTACATGACCATTCGTGTAGAAAAACACGAAAAAGAAAAATCTGCTATGCTCTCGCGCCTTGACCGAAACAGTCGCATTGGCCAAGATGAAGAGCGTCCTCGCTCTACACGTCGTCAACGTGAAGATGTCATAGAAGGAGTAGAATGATGACTGAACTCAATCAGACTGCAACACGTCGCCCCTTTCATCGCCGCCGCAAAACATGTCCGTTTTCGGGTGAAAATGCTCCAAAGATTGATTATAAAGACATCAAGTTATTACAACGTTATATTTCAGAGCGTGGGAAAATCGTTCCTTCACGGATTACGGCTGTTAGTCAGAAAAAACAGCGTGAATTGGCGAATGCCATCAAACGTGCCCGTTTTCTCGGCTTGCTTCCATACGTTATAAAATAATATGCAAATGCACTCTGCAGCTGGGTATCTTCCCAGCCGCTTTTCTTGTATGATTCAGTGAAACACCTAATTGCGAATTATATGAAGATATTAAAATACTAAAGTTGGGGCATTGCAGTGCTCCTAACTGCAAAAAGCAGGACAGCGGCAAATGAAAAATTTTCGTACTTATGAGATAATGACAGGTGTTTTAGCTGGATTGTTTGCTGTCGTAATAGGAATGGCAATCATCAGTATCGCAAATGTTGCACCCTATTTTTCTCTCCTTCTTGGTTGCTTTCTTTCACTCCCAGTTTTCATTGTTGCTTTCGGTCGAGGAACATTAGCCAGCATCTGTGCCTTAATAAGCGCTACTGTCGTTCTTGTTGTAATTACTAATGTTTACATTGGTGTTGGCTTTATGTTATTGTTTTTCCTTCCTGCTGTCTATGCTTCTTGGCTTCTTGGACTTGCACGACCAACGCAAGAGGGAAATTCGCTCGTATGGTATCCATTGTCATTGGTTGTTTTTCATTTAACCAACTTCATTGCTCTTATATCAAGCTTCGTCGGACTCTATATCGAAACTCGTCCATCAACGCCTTTCATTGCGAAAAAAGTTACTGCGGACATAGCACAAGTTCTGCAACAATCACAATCACTAAAGGAAACCGATATACTTAGGTTTAGCGAACTTTTAATAACGCATGCAGCAACTTTGACAGCTATTGCTTTGGCCGTTTACAGTCTGATTTTTCTTATTGGTAATCTCTATTTTTCAATAATAACAGCACAACATGTGAAATGGCTAAAAAGGCCCCATGATGATTGGAGCCAAACTCTCCGTATTCCGATTTCTGGAATTGTTATTTTTATTGTTGTTTGCATAGCATCGCTGATTGAGTTGGGTTTTACTCTTAATTTGATCGTGCGTGTCTTTAGCTCTGCATATACTGTCATCATATCAATCAGTGGCTTAGCATATCTCCACAATATTACCAAAGGAATAAATGGTCGAATTATTATACTCTCCCTTGTTTATATTGCTATTTTAACTGTCGTTTTTGCTCCACCTCTTTCTTTCATGATGCTTCTCATGGGTATTTGGGCAGCTATTCAATACAACTTTCAATCACGCAAAAAACTTCACTAATTTATTTGTTCGAAAGGAAAAACTATGGATATTATTCTACTTGAGCGCATTCCGCGTCTTGGTCAGA
The DNA here is from genome assembly GCF_039543045.1 of Bartonella jaculi. NCBI lineage: Bacteria > Pseudomonadati > Pseudomonadota > Alphaproteobacteria > Hyphomicrobiales > Bartonellaceae > Bartonella > Bartonella jaculi. The sequence continues at coordinate 184,921 of NZ_BAABIZ010000001.1, read as the reverse complement.
TGGGTGATATTGTTTCAGTCAAAGACGGTTATGCACGTAATTTTCTCTTGCCTCAAGGCAAAGCTTTGCGTGCTAATGAAGCTAACAAAAAACATTTTGAAATACAGCGGGCGCAGCTTGAAGCTCGTAACCTTGAACGAAAAAGTGAAGCACAAAAAGTTGCTGAAAAACTTGATGGTCAATCCTTTATTGCCGTCCGTTCGGCTGGTGAAACAGGGCAGCTTTACGGATCTGTGTCAACACGTGATATTTCTGAAATCATAACAAACGAAGGCTTTTCTATTGGACGCAATCAGGTTGAACTTAATCATCCAATAAAAACGATCGGCCTCCATACCATCACTCTTACCCTCCACCCTGAAGTGCAAATCGCTGTAATCATTAATGTAGCGCGTTCAACCAGTGAAGCACAACGCCAAGCAGAAGGTGAAACACTTACTTCTGCTGCAGCAATATACGATGTACAGAAAGAGCCATTTGCAGAAACTCAAGAAGACTCTCTCACAGAAGGTAAGGAAGAATCATTAGCAGAAGAAATGGATGGTAATGATGCAAACAGCTTCAACGAAGAGGCTTAGTTATCATTTTTTCTCTCTATCGTGTATTTTTATTGTTTGCCGTTCATTCTATTGAGATGTCATAAAATACTCAGCCTCAAAAGCTGAGTATTTTATTATAGACATAGTGTAGAACTGAATTTTTGCGGAAAAATCACCTTTCAGGCATTAGTGGAAAGCCTCAAATACCCAAAACTATAATTAAAGTGATGGGAAATACTCTCATATGTTGTTTCACTGAAATAAAAATAAAAAAATCGTTTTAAGTCTTGCACTTTTAAAAGGATGTGTCTTGTATGGATAGTAAATTTCTTATACCCCTGACATCATCTGACATAATTCCGATCACATGACGTCAAACACGCGAAAATTAGATATTGCGGTTTTTTAGAAAACTGGAAACGTAACTTCGAAAATTTATCCGATATTCTTACCAAAAATTTTAAATTATAAAAAAATAAAATATAAAGGAATATATTATATATAGAGTGCTACACGTTATTATAGGTAAGCGATTGGAGAATAAGAATCTTTAAAAAACTTAAACTGTGGCTTTCATTTAAACGGAAATTCGTCACCCTACCCTTTTAGGTATAACACTCGATGTCTTGCTTAAAAGACATCAAACGCAAATTTTAATGGAAAAAATTGTTATGGAAGAAACAAGCGTTATCAACTTTAGCTCTTCGCAGAAAGAAGATCCCGCTTCTTTTCGACAACTCCCGCACAATATTGAAGCCGAACAAGCATTGCTTGGAGCAATCCTTATTAACAATGATGCGCTTGATCGCGTTTCAGATTTTCTAAAACCAAGCCATTTTTTTGACCCCTTGCATCAAACAATCTATGATGTTTTGTTTAAAATTATCCAAACAGGAAAAACAGCAAATCCAGTTACCATCAAATCCTTTATTCCAGCCGAAGAAAAAATTGGCGATATCACCGTCTTTAATTACGTTGTGCGTTTAGCAAAAGAAGCCGTGACAATCATTAATGCTGAAGATTATGGACGAGTCATCTATGATCTTTTTATCCGACGCTCCTTGATTAATCTTGGAAACGAAGTCGTCAATACAGCCTTTGATGCTCCTGTAAATCTTACACCAGCCCAACAAATTGAAACTGTTGAACATCAGTTATTTGAACTGGCAGAAAAAGGAAAATATGGCGGTGGATTTGAAAATTTCGATGAAGCTGTCAAAAAGGCCATTGATATGGCCACCGCTGCCAAAAAGCGTTCCTCACATTTATCAGGGATAGCCACCCACATTAAAACACTTGATGAAAGAATGGGAGGGTTGCAGCCTTCTGACTTAATTATCCTTGCAGGACGCCCTGGTATGGGAAAAACCGCACTTGCAACCAATATTGCCTTTAATATTGCCAATGCTTGCAAGCGTGATGCCTCAACACAAGAAAATGAAGGAGGCATTGTTGGATTTTTCTCGCTGGAAATGTCAACAGAACAGCTTGCAACGCGTATTATTTCTGAGCAAACAGAGGTCTCTTCTTCCGACATCCGGCGTGGAAGTATTTCAGAAGAACAATTTTCAAAAATAATTCGCGCAATGAATCGTTTACAAAAAGCGCCACTCTATATCGACCAAACTGGGGGAATATCAATCACGCAATTAGCAGCACGTGCACGGCGTCTAAAGCGGCAACACGGTTTGGATGTCTTGATTATTGATTATATCCAGTTAATGACCAGTAATTCAAGGCGTTCATCTGAAAATCGTGTTCAAGAAATTACAGAAATCACCACGGGTCTCAAAGCATTAGCTAAAGAATTAAATGTTCCTATTATCGCTCTTTCACAACTTTCACGCCAAGTTGAAAATCGAACAGATAAACGCCCACAACTTTCAGATTTGCGGGAATCTGGTTCAATTGAACAAGATGCTGACATTGTGCTTTTTGTCTATCGTGAAGAATATTATCTCAAAAATGAAGAACCTAAGCTAGGAAGCCCTGAACATGTGAAATGGCAAGACGCAATGGACAACGTTTCGGGAAAAGCTGACGTTATTGTTGCAAAACAACGCCATGGACCAACGGGAACCGTTCATCTTGCCTTTCAGTCTGATTTCACACGCTTTAGCGATCTGGCAGACAGTAATTATCTGCCAGAACAGATTGGTTAAATCACTATGGCACGCATCCGTGTTCAATTTATCTGCCAAAATTGTGGTACTGTTCATTCACGCTGGGCTGGAAAATGCAATTCCTGTGGAGAATGGAATTCCCTCATCGAAGAAAATATGAATGGGGGCATTGGTACTGGCCCTGTGCAAAATATTCGTAAGGGGCGTGTCGTTGCACTTACGTCTCTTTCTGGAAATATCGAAGATGCTCCTCGCATCCATTCTGGCATTGCGGAACTCGATCGTGTTACGGGAGGTGGTTTTGTGCGTGGGTCAGTATTACTTGTTGGTGGCGATCCTGGTATTGGAAAGTCAACATTGCTCACACAAACAGCAGCAGCCTTATCACAAAAAGGACATCACGTTATCTACGTTTCATGTGAAGAAGCCATTGCACAAATCTGCCTTCGTGCACAAAGGCTTGGTGCTGAAAATACCGTATATCTTAATAACCGTGAAAATTTTTTGAGCCAACTATAAATAAAGTCGCCAAAAATCTCGCTTGTACGGCGTCATCTACCTCGCGACAATAACCCAAATGATAAAATTGTAAAACTAAAAAATAGTTTCCAATCCTTCTGAATTAAGAGAAAATTCTGTAAAATATAAACGATTCTTGATACAAAAAACCTCCGTAAACTCAATACACCTTTACAGTCATAAAAAAAGAGAGAAATGGATGCGCACACTAGATGAAAAAGAGAAAGATAGCAGTGGATTTGAAAGTTTAAATGAAGCCCTCAAAAGAGTTCTCGATATGGCCACCGCTGCCAAAAAGCGTTCCTCACATTTATCAGGGATAGCCACCCACATTAAAACACTTGATGAAAAAATGGGAGGGTTGCAGCCTTCTGACTTAATTATCCTTGCAGGACGCCCTGGTATGGGAAAAACCGCACTTGCTACCAATATTGCCTTTAATATTGCCAATGCTTGCAAGCGTGATGCCTCAACACAAGAAAATGAAGGAGGCATTGTTGGATTCTTCTCGCTGGAAATGTCAACAAAACAGCTTGCAACGCGTATTATTTCTGAACAGACAGGGGTTTCTTCTTCCGATATCCGGTGTGGGAATATTTCAGAAGAACAATTTTCAAAAATAATTCGTGCAATGAATCGTTTACAAAAAGCGCCACTCTATATCGACCAGACTGGGGGAATATCAATCGCACAACTGGCAGCACGCGCACGGCGTCTCAAGCGACAATATGATTTAGATGTCTTAATTATTGACTATATCCAGTTAATGAGCAGCAATTCAAGGCGTTCATCTGAAAATCGTGTTCAAGAAATTACAGAAATCACCACGGGTCTCAAAGCATTAGCTAAAGAATTGAATGTTCCTATTATCGCTCTTTCACAACTTTCACGCCAAGTTGAAAATCGAACAGATAAACGCCCACAACTTTCAGATTTGCGGGAATCTGGTTCGATTGAACAAGATGCTGACATTGTGCTTTTTGTCTATCGTGAAGAATATTATCTCAAAAATGAAGAACCCAAGATAGGTAGCCCTGAACATATGAAATGGCAAGACGCAATGGATAACGCTTTTGGGAAAGCTGACGTTATTGTTGCAAAACAACGCCATGGACCAACGGGAACCGTTCATCTTGCCTTTCAGTCTGATTTCACACGCTTTAGTGATCTGGCAGACAGTAATTATCTGCCAGAACAGATTGGTTAAATCACTATGGCACGCATCCGTGTTCAATTTATCTGCCAAAATTGTGGTACTGTTCATTCACGCTGGGCTGGAAAATGCAATTCCTGTGGAGAATGGAATTCCCTCATCGAAGAAAATATGAATGGGGGCATTGGTACTGGCCCTGTGCAAAATATTCGTAAGGGGCGTGTCGTTGCACTTACGTCTCTTTCTGGAAATATCGAAGATGCTCCTCGCATCCATTCTGGCATTGCGGAACTCGATCGTGTTACGGGAGGTGGTTTTGTGCGTGGGTCAGTATTACTTGTTGGTGGCGATCCTGGTATTGGAAAGTCAACATTGCTCACGCAAACAGCAGCAGCCTTATCACAAAAAGGACATCACGTTATCTATGTTTCAGGTGAAGAAGCCATTGCACAAATCTGCCTTCGTGCACAAAGGCTCGGTGTTGAAAATACTAAAGTTAAGCTCGCCGCTGAAACCAATGTTGAAGATATTCTTGCAACCTTAAGCGAACATAAAAACCTTGATATGGTTATTATCGATTCCATTCAGACCTTGTGGTCAGATGCAGCGGATTCAGCACCAGGAACCGTTACACAAGTGCGCATCAGTGCTCAAGCAATGATCCGCTTTGCCAAAAAAACAGGAGCAGCTGTTGTTCTTGTCGGCCATGTTACAAAAGATGGGCAAATTGCTGGTCCTCGGGTTGTCGAACATATGGTTGATGGCGTTCTCTATTTTGAGGGTGAAGGTGCTCATCATTATCGAATTCTTAGAACTGTAAAGAATCGCTTCGGACCAACGGATGAGATTGGCGTTTTCGAAATGTCTGATAAAGGATTACGGGAAGTGCTTAATCCATCTGAACTTTTTTTGGGAGAAAGAAATGAAAAAGCACCAGGAGCTGCTGTTTTTGCAGGAATGGAAGGAACGCGCCCAATATTAGTAGAAATTCAAGCGCTTGTTGCTCCCTCTTCATTGGGGACACCACGACGTGCCGTTGTTGGATGGGACGGAAATCGCCTGTCAATGATTCTCGCTGTCTTAGAAGCTCATTGCGGCATTCGCTTTGGACAACATGATGTCTATCTTAATGTTGCAGGCGGATATCGCATATCAGAACCAGCAGCTGATTTAGCTGTTGCAGCAGCTCTGGTGTCCTCTCTCACAAATATTCCTCTCCCGCCGGATTATGTGTATTTTGGTGAAATAAGCCTTTCAGGGGCTATTCGCGCAGTAGCACATTCAGGACAGCGCATCAATGAAGCCAAAAAACTCGGCTTTCAAGGTTCTGTTCACCCCACAGCAACAACGGAAACGCTAAAATCGCTAACCTTCCAACAAAAAACATTCTCCGACCTTCCTGAATTAGTCGCTTCTATTGCCACAGGTAAAAAACACCCCACATCACAGGCATGATAATAAAGAAAAAATTATACAAAATACAAAAGATCCTTGCTATAAGAATAAAAAATAGCATAACTAGCAAAGTACTTTTACACTTTTAAAACAGAACGCAATTTTATGCATAAGGAATAAACAAATGAGCATAACAGTTCTTGATGGAATTGTCGTAGCAATCATCCTGTTTTCTGCCTTTCTCGCCATGCTCCGAGGATTTTCACGTGAAGTATTGTCGCTGATGTCTTGGGCAATCGCAGCTGTTGCTACACTGTTTTTATTTAAACCCATATTACCTTTCTTTGAACAATATATCTCTAACAAAATGGTCGCATTAATCACCACATTGATTGTGATTTTCATTATTGTTTTGATTATTACTTCCATCATTACAATGAAAATATCTGATTTTATTATTGATAGTCGCATTGGTATACTTGACCGCACTGTCGGTTTTATCTTTGGGGCACTGCGCGGCTTATTAATTATGGCCATTGGCATGTTACTTGTTAATTCGCTTATCAAACCTGAACAACAATCTGACTGGCTCAAAAATGCAAAAACAAAACCTATGCTCGATTCATTGGGCCAAAAGATTGGGGACTTATTGCCTAAAGATCTCGATACAGTTCTCGAAAAAGCAGAAAAATTCTTTAAAAGAGAGGATGCAAATACAAATGATAAGCACCCTCATGAAAATATATCCCGACAAAATGGAAAATAGTTTGTTATTAGGGAAAAGATCTAGATAATATGTAATAATATATGATACTAATCATTCTTCACATTATCATCGAGAGAATACAATGACAAAAATCGACATTCCCTTTGAGGAGTTTTCACTAGATGACGATACCCTTCATGAAGAATGTGGAGTTTTTGGTATTCTTGGGCATGAAGATGCAGCAACATTAACAGCTCTTGGGCTCCATGCACTTCAGCATCGTGGACAAGAAGCAGCTGGAATTGTTTCCTACCATAACAAAATGTTTCATCAAGAAAAGCATCTAGGTCTTGTCGGTGATCACTATACAAATCCTGCAACACTTGCCCGTTTACCGGGAAATCTTGCTATCGGGCATACCCGTTATTCAACAACTGGAGAAATAGCATTACGCAATGTTCAGCCTCTTTTTGCTGAATTAAAAGTTGGGGGGATTGCTATTGCCCATAATGGCAATCTCACAAATGGTCTTACATTACGCCGAAAACTTATTGCCTCAGGTGCCATCTGTCAATCAACATCAGATTCAGAAGTTTTTCTCCATCTTATTGCCCGTTCACGCTATGAATCGTCATCTGATCGTTTTGTTGATGCTATTCGGCAAGTGGAAGGTGGATATGCCATGTTGGCACTCACGCGCACCAAGCTCATTGCTGCACGTGATCCAACAGGTATCCGACCACTCGTGATGGGAGAACTTGATGGCAAACCAATCTTTTGTTCCGAAACATGTGCTCTTGATATTATTGGAGCAAAATATGTCCGTGATGTTAAAAATGGGGAAATCATCATCTGCGAAATACAAAAAGATGGGGAGATCACTAAAAAAATTATAAAACCAGAGACTGATAAACCAGAAAAGCTTTGCCTTTTTGAATATGTCTATTTTGCGCGTCCTGATTCAATTGTTGGAGGACGTAGTGTTTATACAGTCCGTAAAAATATGGGTATTCATTTAGCGCAGGAAGCACCCTGTGAGGGTGATGTTGTAGTTCCCGTTCCTGATGGTGGAACGCCCGCTGCAATTGGTTATGCGCAAGAAATTGGAATTCCCTTTGAGCTCGGTATTATCCGTAATCATTATGTTGGACGCACTTTTATCGAACCAACACAACAAATTCGAGCTTTTGGAGTCAAATTAAAACATTCTGCAAACCGTTCTGTAATCAAAGGAAAACGCGTTATTCTGGTTGATGACTCCATTGTACGTGGAACAACATCTCTTAAAATTGTGCGAATGCTCCGCGATGCAGGAGCAAAAGAAGTTCATATGCGCATTTCTAGCCCTATGATTTTCTATCCTGATTTTTATGGTATCGATACACCTCAAGTTGAAAGCCTGTTAGCTAATCAATATCCAGACCTAAAATCTATGTGCAATTTTGTTGGAGCTGACTCACTAGAATTTCTTTCAACGGATGGCCTTTACCTCGCTGTAGCAGGAGAAAAGCGAAATAACGCTGATCCGCAATTTACAGACCATTATTTTACCGGACATTATCCTACACATCTGGTCGATCAAGAAAGTATCCCCAAAATTCATCAATCATTTCTCCTTAAAACAAGAAATTAATGATAAAAAAAAATGTTTTTAGTCTCTTTGGTCGTGTTGCACTTGTTACCGGTGCTTCAAGGGGAATTGGCTATCATTTAGCGTTAGAGCTCGCAGCACGCGGTGCTCACATTATCGCTCTTGCACGGACGATGAATGGACTCACCGAACTTGACAACAAAATTCGAGAGAAAGGGGCTTCTGCAACACTCGTCCAGCTCGACTTACATCATATGGAAAACATTGATACTCTTGGTGTTTCAATTGCTAAGCGCTGGGGAAAGCTTGATATTATGGTTGCAAATGCAGGAATTCTTGGAACACTCTCACCAATAGCGCACATCGAAAATACGGTATTTGAAGATGTTTTTCAAATAAATCTCATTAGCCAATGGCGCTTAATGAAAGCAATTGAACCCTTATTGCGTAAATCTGATGCTGGACGAGCAATTCTATTATCTTCGAGTGTTGCTCATGTTGCACGTGCTTTTTGGGGACCTTATGCAGCTTCTAAAGCTGCTTTAGAAATTATTGCTCGCTGTTGGGCAGAAGAACTAAAACAAACCCCTATCAAGATTAATTGTGTTAACCCCGGTGCAACACGCACTGCCATGCGTGCACAAGCTATGCCTGGTGAGGATCCTCAAACTCTACCCTCCCCACAAGAAGTTGCAGCAAAAATAGTACATTTATCCTCACCTGATTTAAAAGAAACAGGCAAACTCTTCAATGTCCGTAAAAATCGGTTTATGGATTATCATACTCCTGATTGATCAATGATAGAGAAATGACCATCCTGAATTGAATTTCTCTCTGCTTCTATTTTGCTCATCCTCCCTCAAACTATAAAACTCTATGATTTTTGGATAGTTTTAACACTGCTCTCTTTTTCTTCCAAAGCTACCCGTTTATTATAAGCCATAAAACTACAGGGGAGAAAAATCATATAGCCAACAGCTGTGATCAATAAAGTATGCCATGTATAAGTAGCAAGAAAACCTACATAAATAACAATACCCAGCATAAATGGTACAACGATATCACGTCTCAAATTTTGATCAATTGTTTTTGCGTTCCATACTGGTAAACGGCTAACCAAAAGAAAAGCAATAATTACAGTATAAAGGCTAAAAAATAATGCCCAACTCCAACTTGGTATCAAACCAAGAGCCCCCAAATACATAGGTAATAAAAGCAATAATGCCCCTGCTGGTGCAGGAACACCAATAAAATAATTTCCCTGCCATTTCGGTATATCTATGTTATCCAACATCACATTAAAACGGGCTAATCGCAAACAACAAGCAACACAATAAACAAGGGCTGCGACCCAACCGACTTGGTGCGCTTGATTCAAAATAAAGGAATAAACAATAAGCGCAGGTGCTACACCAAAATTAATAACATCCGCAAGAGAATCCATCTGCGCTCCAAAAGATGAACTCCCATCCATCAAACGAGCGATACGACCATCAGCCCCATCTAGGATTGCTGCCAAAAGTACCATTAAAATAGCAGCCTCATAGCGATGCTCAAAAGCCAAACGAATACTACTCATCCCCGCGCAAATTGCCAAAATCGTGATAATATTGGGGATAACATAGCGCATAGGCGTGGGTGAACGCCACCAATTTCCAGCATCATCATGCTGTCCCTCAGGATTAAATGAAGAAAATAATGAAAAAAACCTCATTGTTTGTCCTAATCAAATCTGAAATCAGTTGTAGCATTCTCATCATCAAAAGAACCTAAAACCGTTTCCCCAGCAATTGCTGTCTGACCAACTGCAACACGCAATTTCACTTCAGTTGGTATATAAATATCAAGGCGAGAACCGAAACGAATCAACCCAAATCGTTCTCCGGTAATAACGGAATCGTTCTCTTTTGACCAACAAACAATCCGGCGAGCAACCATCCCAGCTATCTGTACCATACCAATTTTACCATGTTTGCTGTCAATCACGAGCCCATTACGCTCATTAAACTGACTGGCCTTATCAAGCTCAGCATTCGCAAATTGACCTGGGCGATAAACAATAGACTCTATTGTACCATTTATGGGAATACGGTTGATATGACATGAAAAAATATCCATAAACACAGAAATACGGATCATCTCTTTATTCCCCAATCCCAATTCTTCAGGCGGAACACACGGTTCAACACATGATATACGCCCATCAGCAGGAGACATAACCCAATTTGAATTTAGTGGAATTACACGATCTGGATCGCGAAAAAAATATATACACCACACAGTGAGAATAAGACCACACCAAAATAATGGACTCCATATCCACCCAAGAATGAGTGAAATAACAAAAAACGTTACAATAAAAGGATAACCTTCTTTATGAATTGGCACAAAGCTATTATGGATAGATTGCAGAATACTCATATAATTTCCTATTCATAGATATGATCTAAATACGTCATAATTCTTTTTGTTCCTCCATATCCTTCCGTATACTTAATCAATCACTCTCTATAAAGTTTAAAGATCATTTTGCGCAGTTTATTTTTTACGGTTAACAACACCTAACTCATCTTCTTCACGCATTTTACGTAATTTTTCTTCTGCTTGCGATGCTTCAAGCTGCTTATTCCACATTGAAGCATAGAGACCTTTCTTATGCAAAAGCTCTGCATGCGTCCCATTTTCAATAATACGGCCATTTTTGAGAACCAAAATTTCATCGGCATTAATAACTGTAGAAAGACGATGAGCAATTATCAACGTTGTACGCCCACGGCTTACGATATCCAATGCTTTTTGAATTTCTTGCTCTGTCGCCGTATCAAGAGCTGCGGTTGCTTCATCCAAAATAAGAAGCGGAGGCGCTTTTAAAACTGTCCGTGCAATAGCTACACGTTGTTTTTCTCCACCTGATAGCTTAAGACCACGTTCACCCACCATAGACTGAAAGCCTTCCGGAAGCATCTCAATAAATTTTGATATCTGTGCCATTTCAGCAGCTTTGCACATTTCTTCATCTGTAGCACTTGGACGCCCATAACAAATGTTATATGCAATCGTATCATTAAATAACACCGTGTCCTGCGGTACCATGCCGATAGCTTCACGCAAGCTTTTTTGTGTTACGTCACGGATGTCCTGCCCATCAATTGTGATAGACCCAGCATCAACGTCGTAAAATCGGAAAAGTAATCGAGAAATAGTCGACTTACCAGCACCTGATGGACCAACAATTGCAACTGTTTTTCCTCCAGGAACCTCAAAATCAATATCTCTGAGAATCTGGCGCGTCGGATCATAGGAAAATTTTACCTGATTAAAGCGAATGGTACCACCATTCATCACCAATGGCTTAGCATCTGACTTATCAACAATTTCCTGTTGAACATCTAAAAGATCAAACATAGCTTCAATATCAGTTAAACCTTGTCGAACCTCACGATAAATTGAACCAATAAAATTCAGTGGTATAGAAAGCTGCATTAAAAGTGCATTAATAAAAACGAAGTCTCCTAAAGTTTGCGTCTTATGAAAAACTTCGTAAGCTGACATCAACATCAGGATAGTCATCCCAACACCAAAAATAAGAGCCTGACCAAAATTAAGCCAGCTTAATGATGTCCAAATCTTCGTCGCAGCTTTTTCATAACCTGCCATAGAAGAATCAAATCGATGTGCTTCCAGAGTTTCATTGCCAAAATATTTGACCGTTTCAAAATTCAAAAGAGAATCAACAGCACGTGTATTAGCCTCAGTATCTGCGCTATTCATTTTTTCCCGAATATTAATACGCCAATCACTCGCCTTTATCGTAAACCAAGTATATAAAGCAACTGTTATTACAACTATGAAAAAATAACGCCCCCCATAACTTATGTAAAATACAAATGCTGTCAAAACAAATTCCAAAACCGTTGGTACTGTATTAAGAATTGAAAACCTAACGATAGATTCAATTCCTTTCGTACCACGCTCAATCACACGAGAGAGACCCCCTGTTTGCTTTTCTAAATGAAATCGCAAAGATAACCCATGAATATGCACAAAGGTCTTATAGGCTAATTGACGAATTGCATGTTGACCAACGGTTGCAAAAAGGGAATCGCGTAACTGATTTAATCCAGCCTGAACAATACGTGCAACATTGTACGCCAAAACAAGCATGATAGGAAAAATCCAACTGGATGGAAACCATACGGGAAGCTTAAAGCTCTTATCAAGGGCATCTGTAGCGTATTTAAAGAAAAAGGGTACAGATATGAGAATCAGCTTAGCTAAAACGAGGTAAAATATAGCCCATACTACACGCATTTTTAGATCGCGCCGATCTGCTGGCCACATATAAGGCCATAAGTTATAAAGTGTGCGTAGAGTTTGACCTGTATCTGACGATACGGTTTTTATCACTTCATTCCGTTTCATAAAATCCTTACTTTTCTATTATCTACTCAACAGATGCTATAACACTCCCCCTTGTTGCCCGTTTACAGGCAACATCATCTCTTCTCTACGCTTTCAGTAAGCCATACATATTCGTCATCTAAAGTTAGACTGTTTTTGAAAAAGGAACAAGAAATAATCCACTGTAAAATTTATTATTTTGGTCTGTATGTTCATACCATTCTGCTGCAAATAAATTCTCAGCTTTGACATGCTTTTTTTTCAATTCTGCTTGAAGCCATTTTTTTGATTTACCAATCTCTTTAAGTCCTTCATCAATAACTTCACCATTTTCTACTAAAATAGTAGACTTCTTACCTTCTTCCTTCTTTATAACGGTGCAATCGCCATTGGTTTCTAAACGAACAAAAGCAGCTTCATGTAAACTGCAACCTTTAATACGCAACATTGTAATTAAATCATTGACGCTGATACCCAAACCCTCAATCTTATCTATTTGAAATGCACCATCTAAAACAAGTGTGACATTTCGTCCTGCAACGAGGCGACGAAAAAAAACTGAATAGCGTGCAAAAAAATTAAGAATTGTGACCAAAGTTTGCCAAATAAATAAAACAAGCAATAATTGAATACTGCTAATATTCGGACTATAAATAACGCCTCCAATGATACTCCCCATAACAAAATTACTTACTAAATCAACTGGTGTCATTTGACTAAGACTACCGCGACCTGTTGTTCTTAAAATCAAGAGAAAAGCGATAAGGCCTACAACCAATTTAAGTGTGACATACCCGTAATGATATAAAAATTCCATCAGACTTTCTCCCTTGTTATGAAAGCTGCTAGAATATAGGAATTAAAACCGTTTTATTTCCCACGTGGTTATACGCTCGCCAGTCTGTGGATCCTTGCTATCTTTCAGTGAGACCCCCTCAGCTGCAAGCTCATCACGAATTGTATCCGCAGCTGCCCACTCTTTATTATGGATAAGCTGTAACCTTTCGGCAATGCGCTGTTCAATAAATTTTGAATCAAGAGAAGTTTTTTTCATAAATAATGGACATTCTATATCTCTAATCCAGTCTTGACGCAAAAGCCCAAATAAATACATCCCATTTGCGAGAGCTACAGCATTTTCTGCTTTATAAAATTTTCGCAAGAGAGCAATTGCACTCGGAGTATTAAGATCATCGCTTAATGTATTTATCAAAGAGTCATCTAAAACTTCATCCTGCTCCAAACACCCTCTTTTACAGCGAAGTAACTCATACCAACGATACAATTCGCTACTGGATTGCTTTAAACGCTGAGCTGTCCAATTTAACGGTTCGCGATAATGCGTTTGTAACATCGAAAAACGCGCAGATAAACCAGCCCAACTCTGTTTCACTTCATTTGTTAAAACATGATTGAATTCAAAAAAATCACTTTCTAAGAGTGAGCGAATAGTGATAAAATTACCTAGGCTTTTAGACATCTTCTTGCCTTCAACCTGTAAAAAACCGTTATGCATCCAAAGATTAGCCATTCGTTCAGTTCCAAAAGCTGAACAACTTTGTGCAATCTCATTCTCATGATGAGGAAAAATCAAATCAATACCGCCACCATGGATATCAAAAATATTCGCTGTCGGATCATCACAGGTCAAACCACCGCCATAGGGTACTAACAGTTTTGCCATAGACATTGCAGAACATTCAATGTGCCAACCTGGACGCCCTAAAACAGGAATTCCTGCAGGTGATACCCAACCTGGTTCTCCCTCCGCAGAGGGCTTCCATAAGACAAAATCCATCTCCTCCCTTTTATACGCAGCAACATCAACACGCGCACCCGCTCTCATTTCGTCTAACGAACGTTTTGCAAATGCCCCATAATGGGGAGTTTTTTTTATGCTACTTACAGAAAACAATATATGATTTTCTGCTTTATAAGCATGCCCTTTTTCAAGCAATCTTTCAATCAAAGAGCGCATCTCCCCTAAATGATCGGTTGCGCGCGGTTGACTGGTTGGCAATAAACAACCAAGTGCCACTGTATCTTGCTGAAACTGAGAATATGTACGCTCAGTCAATTGGCGAATAGCATCGTTAAGTGCTAATTCTGGATATTCGCAAGCTGCTCGGGCATTAATTTTATCATCTACATCTGTAATATTACGTGCGTATATAACATGATCATTTCCATAAATATGACGCAATAAGCGAAATAAAACATCAAAAACAATTACAGGACGTGCATTACCTATGTGCGCATAATCATAAACTGTCGGACCACAAACATAAAGACGTACTCTCGTAACATCTATCGGTGTAAAATTTTCTTTTTTACCTGTAAGCGTATTATAAAATCGCAACTCTCTCATAATTATACTCCGTTAGCGATATTACTCGCCGCTTGCCTGCCCAAAATCATCGTATTATTCCAATTTAAATCAAAATTTACACATATCTCATATAAAATTCTCATTACTCCCCATTGCATCTAAGCTGTATCCATCATCTCATACAAAAAGAATTCATTTTATTGAATTAAGCAAGAACATTCTCTGGATAAAAGTCATCCCTCTATTCTTGATGAAAAAACTGTCAGAGGAGAAAATCTTGAATGTGCAAAGACAATACACGCAAACAAATTGCATACAAAAAATCTAAAATTTTTAACCACACAAAGCTTAATCAGAGTTTTTAATATTCCCATGATTATTCCCTTACTGCCTCTCATGCCCTAAATTTTATAACACGTCCGTTGTTGGTAATAATGAATAAATGCGTCATATTTCCTTCAACATATGCTTAATAACCAAACCATTTTTTGCGATTGTATTCGTAGAGAAGTTTATTAAAAGAGAGAAATAAAAAAATGCGTAATATATTGATAAAAATCATTATTTTAACATTTTTTTTAACTTCAACAGCAGCCCTTGCACAACAATCTCTACCATACGATAGAAAATTGCTGCGACTGGCAGAAATTTTAGGATCCCTGCACTCTTTGCAAAATCTTTGTGGCCCCCCAACAAACCAATGGTATAATCACATGACTGTACTGATCGAAGCAGAAAACCCAAACCCACGAAGACGTGCTTATTTTTACGAAGCGTTTAATGAAGCTTATCGTGCTTTTTCAGAAAATTATCATCATTGTACACCGTCAGCAATTGAAGCCAACCAAAGATACGTCAAAGAGGGTAGAGTCTTATCGGAAAGCCTTATTATGAACCTTAACAATTGATCCGTACAAAACTTATCAAGCCATTATTTGTGCTCTACTTAATGGCGATAAACTCAAAAATGAACAGCCTGATCAGCAAAATCCCATTAAGTATGATCGCTTCAATTACTGAAAATAAATTTCCGCAAAATGTTCTGATAAAAGCATTATGAGTGCTTTTTATACGCACAAAATCATTCCACATGACTTACCAATTTTAATCAGATCATACCAAAGTTTCTATAAATTTAACAGGTTCACCTTGTGAAGGTATGACAATTTCACCTTCCCACATAACTCGTATACCACGAATAATGGTTCCGACAGGCCAACCTTTAACCTTTTTACCATCATAAGGTGTCCAACCCGCACGCGAACCAATCAAGGCATTTGTCAGAATCTCTTCCCGTTTAAGATCAACAATAGTCAAGTCAGCATCATATCCAACAGCTAGGCGTCCTTTACGGCTTATGCCAAAAATGCGACTAGGACCATGCGAAGTAAGATCAACAAAGCGTTCAAGAGATATCTTTCCTGCATTCACATGCGTTAGCATAATTGCTACCGTTGTTTGTACTCCTGTCATCCCTGAAGGTGACGCAGGATATGGTTTGCGCTTTTCTTCAAGCGTATGAGGAGCATGATCAGATCCTAAAACATCAACAATGCCCTGTTGAACACCATACCAAAGAGATTCACGGTGGCGACTCTCACGGATAGGTGGATTCATCTGAATCAAGGTGCCAAACTGCTGATAATCATCAGCAGTCAAAGTCAAATGATGCTGCGTGACTTCAATCGTTGCTACATCCTTATGATTTTTCAGAAAATCAATTTCTTCCGCTGTAGAAAGGTGTAACACATGGATGCGTGCTCTCATTTCATGCGCAATTTTTACTAAACGTTGTGTACATTTCAATGCAGCAATTTCATCACGCCAAATCGGATGTGATGATGCATCTCCCTCAATACGCAATATTTTACGCTCTTTGAGCCGTATCTCATCTTCAGAATGAAAAGCTGCACGACGGCGTGTATTTTTTAAAATAAGGCGCACACTCTCATCATCATCCACCAAAAGATCGCCAGTAGAAGACCCCATAAAGACTTTAATTCCAGCAGCTCCAGGAAGTTTTTCTAATTCAGCCAATTCACGTACATTTTCACGCGTTCCTCCAACCCAAAATGCAAAATCACAATGCATCCGGTGAAATCCGCGTCTCACTTTATCGGTCAGCGCCTCTTCTGATATGGTTAATGGATTGGTATTAGGCATTTCAAACACTGCTGTAACTCCCCCCAAAACCGCAGAACGAGACCCACTTTCCAAATCCTCTTTATGTTCATTTCCTGGTTCACGAAAATGGACTTGACTATCAATAACACCAGGCAAAATGTGAAGTCCTGTACAGTCAATTACCTCACCAGCAGATGCACGTGTAAGATCACCAATTTCAGCAATACGGCCATTTGTAACACCAATATCACGCTTGCTGATTCCATCATGATTAACAAGCATTGCACCTTTAAAAATTGTATCAAATGTTTTAGACATAACCGTACTCCTTACTTGTTATCTCTTTACCGATTATGTAACTCTGAGCAGAAAGGCAAGGACCATGATCGAAAAACAATGTGCTATTTGCTTAAAAAATCGTAGAATTATTAAAGTTACGGGTGAAGAAGCAAAAGATTTTCTGCAATCCCTTATCACAACAGATCTGAGAAAAATTCACCCAAAAGAAATTTTCCCTGGTGCTCTTTTATCCCCACAAGGAAAAGTTATCGCCGATTTTCTCATCACTGAAATAAATCAAGGCTATATGTTTGATATTGCTGAATCCTTAGCCGATAACTTCCAAAAACGCCTTCTGCTCTATAAGTTGCGTAAAAAAGTGAAAATTACACAACCAATACAAGAACTTGTTACAGTTTCTTGGAATAATGATTCAGATACTTTAAATTTTGATTCAAGTTTTATTGATAAGCGTTTTCCAGAAAAGGAAAAAATCGTACGAACTTATGGAAAAGTGCCTTTTTCTATTCCAAAATATAATGATAATTGGAATCGACTGCGTGTCCGTTATGCAATCGCTGAAAGCGATCAAGACTACGAAATAGGTAAAGTCTTCCCCCATGATATTAATTACGATCAAATCAATGGACTAGCATTTGATAAAGGCTGCTATATCGGGCAAGAAGTTGTTTCACGAATGCATCACCGTCGCGCAGCACGCCGCCGCGTTTTAGTGGTAAGAAGCCAACATGAATTGACTTCCAAATCTAGTGTTGAAGCAGGAACTAAAGTACTGGGTCACTTGGGTACATGTGCTGCAAACGAAGCTCTCGCTCTCATGCGTATCGATCAGGTCAAAGATGCTATGGATAACAATATCTCATTTACAGTAGATAATGTCCCCGTCACAATAAGCATTGCTGAAAATATGAATTTTACCTTTCCTGAAAGCACTATGGAAACTGATTAATGGCAAAAACTGAATTATCACAAAATGGAGAAGCACGCGCTTGGCAAAGAATGCTTTCTGGCCGACGACTTGATTTATTGAATCCTTCTCCTCTTGATGTCGAAATTGAGGATATTGCGCATGGTCTTGCCCGCGTTGCACGTTGGAACGGTCAAACACAAGGAGAGCATGCCTATTCTGTCGCACAACATTCACTTTTAGTAGAGCAAATATTTCAAAAGCTTTTTCCGCAATCACAGAACAATGAGTGTCTCTGTGCTCTTCTCCATGATGCACCGGAATATGTCATCGGTGATATGATTTCACCCTTTAAGGCTGTCATAGGAAAACAATATGAGTTCATTGAAAAACGCATACAAGACGCTATTCACATGCGTTTTTCTCTCCCCATTACCCCAAATCGAAAGCTCTTAAAAAAAATCAAACAAGCTGACCGTATTGCTGCTTTCTATGAAGCCATCACTCTTGCTGGTTTTAGTACAGAAGAAGCCCTTCGCTATTTTGGTCATCCAAGTGATATCTTACCAGATGAACTTAATTTGAAACCATGCTCCACACAGCAAATTGAAAATGCCTTTTTAATACGTTTTAAGGAGATCGATACTCAGAGACTCTCTTAACAATCCTTTTTGTCACTTATCCTTTGTTATCGCTGGAAAAATCACACAGTACCCTCCCTTTAGGATCACATTCCTTTGATGAAAATATATCATGCAATTATTTATATATTTATAACTTTAGCAGACTACTCTTTCAGCTTTACAAGCAATAATATCCTAAAAGTACACTGAGTCTATTAAAGCATTGCTCTCCTTATAAAACTCTTTGCATACAACTTATGAAAAGAATTTTCATCCTTTCAGGCTCTACCATCCTTCAAAAGAAAACATCACTAAGCGCAAACATTCTCTACAATACGCCATCAATAATACCAAAAAACATTATGATCCCATTGGCCATTACATGGACCATATAAAAAATTAATAAATCAAATTGGGCATAAGAAAAACGTGTATAAAAAAACCTGCTTATATTAAGCTTCAGTAAAAAACACTCTTTCTCATAAAAACCTTTTATCTTAGTCTTACTTTTGTTTAAGCTTATAAATTTCTGCCTCAGAGGGAAAAGCACGTGATTTAACATCATTGGCATAATTTTTGATCGCCGTCTCCATTTCCTGTTCAAGAGCACCATAACGGCGTACAAATTTAGGAACCCAAGCGCCGTAACCCAACATATCTTCCATAACCAATATCTGCCCATCGCATTGATTAGATGCCCCAATACCAATAGTAGGGAGAGAAAGCATCTCTGTAAGCTTTACCGCTAGTGGTTCCACAACCCCTTCTACAACAACAGCAAAAGCACCGGCTTCTTCAATCGCTGCTGCGTCCGCTTCAATCTGCCGCCAATTACTTTCATCGCGTCCTTGCGTCTTAAAGCCACCAAAACGATTCACTGCTTGGGGTGTGAGACCAATATGGCCCATAACGGGAATCCCGCGTTTACACAAAAAATCAATCGTTTCCGCTACATAAACACCACCTTCAAGCTTAATTGCACCACATCCTGTCTCCGCAAGAATACGTGACGCATTAGAAAAAGCTTGTTCTGGACTTTCCTCATAAGAACCAAAAGGCATATCAACAACCACTAATGCCCTCTTAGAGCCACGCATCACTGCCTGCCCATGCAAAATCATCATATCCACGCTAACAGGCAGCGTTGTATCAAACCCATGCACAACCATGCCAACGCTATCACCAACCAAAAGCACATCGCAATATGGATCAGCAATGCGCGCACTATAAGCCTGATAAGCCGTTAAAGAAACAATCGGTTCTTGCCCTTTTCTTGACCGTATTTCAGAAGCAGTAATACGCTTTATGGTTTTATGTACACTCATTTCGAGCCTTCTCTTGCAATATATATTGATCAATAAGTCTCACTGTACCAAAACGGACAGTTAATAATAAAACTGCAGGTTTATCTAAGGTTCCTTTCATTACCGATAAAGTTTCCATATCTCGTAAATCTATTGATTCAATAATCGCACGCGATTCACGCTGTAAAATATTACGAATACTCTTACATAATTTATCAACAGAGCGCTCCCCTTGATGATAAAGCCTTTCAGCAGCTTTACCACTTTCGGGAATAATTTTTGCCGCTTTGCGATCTTCTAATGTTAAAAGCTGATTACGTGAAGAATACGCTAAACCATCCGCTTCGCGTAAAATAGGCACTCCAACAATTTCAATAGGAAAAGCTAAATCCTCAACCATCCGACGAATAATCAAGATTTGTTGAAAATCTTTTTCCCCAAAAAAAGCCTTATCTGGCTGAACAATATTAAAAAGCTTAGCAACAACACTGGTCACACCGCAGAAATGTCCTGGGCGCAATCTTCCCATCAAAATACGTGATAATTTTTCCACCTTTACAATGGTCTCATTTCTCGGTGACCACATTTCTTCTACAGAAGGTGCAAAAACATATTCAACACCTGCTTTTTTCAACAAAGCACAATCGCCCACCAAATCTCTTGGGTATTTATCAAAATCCTCATGGGGACCAAATTGCTTTGGATTAACAAAAATAGAGACCACTACTCGATCACACATTGCCTTTGCCTGCTCCACCAATGCGAGATGACCATTATGCAATGCCCCCATGGTCGGCACAAAACCAATAGATCGTCCTAAATGTCGTTCTTCTCTCATAGAGCGGTGAACTTCAGCAATTGTTTTTAAAAGTTGCATATTTACATTTATCCATTCTCATCAAAATCAACAAACTAATGCTTGCGTGCGAAATCGCCGTTCAAATAATTCTATCAAATGAGTGCGAACTGATGGCTGTTTTATCCCTCGTGGCTCCCAAACATGACGTGTTAAAAAAAAGTCTGTTAAAATAAACCCATTTTTTATGTCACTAAAATCAACAGGGCGACCAGTTCTTTGTACGAGAAATTGTGGTAAACGTAAAAGCTTCTCTCTCCAAGGATAACCTGCTTCCTCACATACAGAACGCCCGGATTTTGGTGAAACATAATGAAGCCTTTCCTGACGGCCCGTTGCAGCACAACGAGATAAATCAAGGCCAAAACCAAGCTCTTCAAGAAGCCGCATCTCAAAACGCACCAATAATTCAGCATTTATAATCGGCTCATCAAAATGCTGCATAAAAAGATGTAAAATATCATATAAAATAGGATGAGGATCACGCTCAGGAAGAAGACGTAAATAAAATGCCATTAACTGCAAAGCATAAAGGGCCTCTGGTAAGAGTATTAATCGCGCAGCATAGTGCTCAAGTGCTTCAATTCTGAAAAGCCCCAAATGTTCATCTAAACGCGCCCACCACTCAGCTTGAACAAAATTTCCAAGTTGGAGAACAGCAGCCATACGACGTGAACGTCCCCCTTTTACTACCCCCATGTAACGACCATGTTCACGCGTCATAATTTCAAGAATAACACTTGTTTCACCATGCTGACGCGTACCAAGAATAATCGCTGTTTCTTTCCATTTCATTTTATTTTAAAAAATCTAATCCCATTTCACGGTAACGTTCTGGATCGGTATCCCAATTATCTCGGACTTTTACAAACAAAAAAAGATGAACCTTCTGAGCTAGAATTTCCATTAATTCCTTACGCGCAGCTTGACCAATTGTTTTAATTGTATCGCCTTTTGCCCCCAAAACAATTTTTTTCTGGCTATCACGCTCTACATAAATAACCTGATTAATTTTAACCGAACCATCTGGACGTTCTTCCCAATTTTCTGTTTCAACTGTTGAAGAATAAGGGAGTTCATCATGGAGGCGAAGGAAAAGTTTTTCACGCGTAATCTCAGCAGCAAGATGACGCATAGGCATATCAGAAATCTGATCTTCTGGATAATACCATGGTCCCTTTTGCATCATCATACTCAACGCGTGAAGCAAATCCTTACAACCAGAACCATTCAATGCCGAAATCATAAATGTCTGCGAAAATTTTACGCGCTCATTAATTTTTGCGGTTAATGCTAAAAGGGATGATTTAACAACTGTATCAACTTTATTAAGGACAAGAATTTTATCTTTTCTGATATTTTTTACAATATCTAACATCATACAAACTTCATCTGACAGACCATTCTGAGCATCAATCAAAACTAAAAGGACATCGGCATGCTTAGCGCTCCCCCAAGCCGCAGATACCATGGCCCGCTCTAACCGTTTGTGGGGACGAAAAACACCTGGTGTGTCAATCAATACAATTTGCGTATCATCATGCATGACAATACCGCGGATTAAAGCTCGTGTCGTTTGCACTTTATGGGTTACAATTGAAACCTTCGTTCCAACTAGCTGGTTAACCAATGTCGATTTGCCAGCATTAGGCATCCCAATAAGTACAACAAAACCAGAACGCGTGTTGATAACGTCATCCATGATTATTTTTTTCCATTTTTTCCCATATACCCTCTCGTCGTAAAATTTTTTCAGCTGCTATTCTTTCAGCATAGCGTTTAGAGCTACCCTGCCCAATTTCCGGAGCAAACCCCAAAATACTTACTTCTACCATAAAAATAGGATCATGATCTGGACCAGAACGCTTTATTACCCGATACTGTGGCTGTACACCGCCTTGTACATGCGCCCATTCCTGCAATTCTGTCTTGGCATCACGCCGACCAGCATCCATCTGCTTTGCTCGACTTTGCCAATATTTTTGAATGAAGGGCCGAACACTTTTCAATCCTCCATCAAGGTATATGACAGCAATCAAAGCTTCAATCACATCAGCATACATATTCGTGAGCCGACGACCCTTTAAGTTTTTCATCTCAAAACCAACGTGGATCACATCAGGCAAACCCATTTCTAGCGCTATATCAGCACATGTCTGCGCATTTACCAAGCCATTCAAACGTACTGACAATTCACCTTCACTTGCCTGTGGAAACAATTTATACAGCATTTCCGCAATCAAAAGCCCCAGAACACGATCACCTAGGAATTCTAACCGTTCATAATTGCCCTGTTCCGAATCATGTACACTGGAATGTGTTAATGCTTCTTTTAATTTCTCTTCATTTTTAAAACGATGCCCCGTTAGTCTTTCAAGCTGATCAATGACTAGATGATTCATCATTGGTTCCTTGCTTGATAAGCGGCAAATCATGAACAGTATTGATAAAAGAGAATAAACGACTCCAACGTACATCAAACGGCCAGCGCCAAATCTGCCAAGCACTTGAACCTTTGCTAATAGAGAAAAAAATCAAACTTGCGCGACCAATAAGATTCTCTTCTGGAACATAACCTACATCCAAACGACTATCATCTGAATTGTCACGGTTATCTCCCATCATAAAATAATGCCCTAGTGGAACTTCAAAGACTTTTGTGTCATCAACTCGCGGGATAAAAGCTAAATCAAGTGTATCGTAGCTAACACCGTTATCCATCGTCTCACGATAAACATCAACAGGATAGTTAGCCTCTGTTATATCAAAATTATCAATCTTTCCCATAAAGTGGCGTGAAACAGCTTCATCATTGATATAAAGAACACCTTGACGGACCTGTATACGATCACCGGGAAGACCAACAACGCGCTTTATATAATCAATATCCGGATTACTCGGTAAACGAAAAACCACAACATCTCCACGCTGAGGTTGAGATGCCCAAATACGTCCCGAAAAAATAGGCGGCGAAAAGGGTATGGAAAAATGAGAATACCCATACGCGTACTTAGAAACAAATAGATAATCCCCCACAAGCAAGGTAGGACGCATCGAACCGGAAGGAATACTGAAAGGCTGGAAAAGGAGTGTACGAATAAGTGCTGCTAAAAAAAGAGCCTGTATCAAAACCAAAATAAATTCAAAAATTCCGCCTTTTTCTTTCTTTTTATGCATTTTCTCTTTCTGGATCATCACCAAATACCTTCCCATCACAGATATAACTTTTTTTCATCATAATGTTCAAATAGTAAAAGCACAATCTCCCCCCAATATCTATCCCCGTGGAAGTGCTTCGATAATAACGAATGCCTGTGCCCAAGGAAAATCATCCGTTATGCTAAGATGGATGACAGCATCGTGATGAGGAGGCAATAACTTTTGAAGTTGCATTTGCGCACGATTCGTTAATTTCATCATTGGTTTGCCGGAAGGTAAATTAACAACTCCCATGTCTTTCCAATTTATACCGCAAGCAATTCCCGTACCCAGAGCTTTAGCACATGCTTCTTTGGCAGCAAATCTTTTCGCATAAGAAGAAGATTTTTTTTTGAGATTTTCAGACTTATTTTGCTCCATATCCGTGAAAATACGTTGAACAAAACGGTCACCATAACGAACCAACATTCTTTCAATACGTCTTACATCAATCAAATCATTTCCAAGACCAACAATCATAAGATATCACCCGAATTTTCCTTGCAAAGACGCTTTTTTTGTATAATCTTTTGATATCGTTTTTGTTGAAAACGGGCAATTGCTCTGTAAACACCTATATAAGATAACCCTGCAAAAATAAAACCTAAAAGAGTACCACCTAAAATCATCGGTCTCATGATTGATTCCCATGCACCCTTAAAAAGAAGAGGTACGTTTGAAAGCGTCAAGCCATCAAAAAGAGTGCGAATTTGAGAAAGAGAAATCTCATTCACATCGCTAAAAAGTGATAAACAAAGGTAGCCTATCTTATAATCAGCCATAACAATCAACAAAAATGTAAGTGGATTAGAAAAAATCGTTCCGATGATTGCTGCTGCAAAATTGCCACGCAAAATCCAAGAAAAAAATATTGCCAAGACAATATGCATGCCAAAAAGAGGAGAACAGGCTAAGAATATGCCGATAGCAAACCCTAACGCTACTTTATGCGGCGTTGCCGATATCCGCAAAATACGTTTACGTATGTAAGAAAATGAACGAGAAAATGAACGACGTGGCCATAACCAAAGCCGAATACGCTTTACAAAATCTACTGGTTCTCGACGACGAAAAAGCATATGACTCTCATACATACTGTGACAATGAAATAATCCATATCATTCAAATTAATTGCGCCAAGTCTTTGCACAAAAACAAAAAAAGATAAAGAAAATTAAATATTTCGACTTCCTGGTTTGACTGCTGGAAGCACAGCAAGTTCAGCAGGGAGCTCATCACTCGCATAAGATGCTATCTCATATTCAGCAAGCGCAATCAACGGAACTCCGACATCAACCTTACCACCAGAACGATCAAGAATACATGCACTTGCTAGAACATCTGCTCCTGCTGCAACCAGAGCCTCAATGGTCTCACGAATAGAAAGACCTGTTGTCATAATATCTTCAACAATTACAACTCGCGCGCCCTTCTTGATTTCAAAACGACGCAACTCAAATACGCCATTCACACGCTCTACCCAAAGAGAAGGAACACCAAGATGACGTGAAGTTTCATACGAAGGAATAAGACCACCAATCGCAGGACCAACGACATAATCAATTTTTCCATCGACAGATTTTTTGATTTTCTCAGCCAACCCACGACATAACTTTTCCGTCAAGTCAGCATGCATGAATACTTTTGCCTTCTGCATATAAGTAGCACTATGACGACCTGATGTCAAAATAAAATGCCCTTCCAGAATAGCATCTGCTTTTTTAAAAATATCAATCACATCTTGTGTATTCATCGCAAAGTCTCTCTTTTTCATCCATTTCATCCATGAACCCGACGCACTGTACTAACCGAGCCTGCTTCTTTTAACTGAGAAAAAATACGATTCAAATGTTTTAAATCCCAAACTTCCAGATCAATCATAATTTCTGTGAAATCTGGTGCTGTATGGATAAAAGATAAATTTTGAATATTGGCATCATTGGCAGAAATCACTTGCGTAATTTCAGCTAAAGAGCCAGGACTATTAACAGCTAAAATATTAATCCGAGCAGGAAAACGTTCACTCATCTGAGCATCTATATCCCAGCGGACATCAATCCACCGTTCTGGTTGATCATCATATGCCATCAAAGCCGAAGATTGTATCGGATAAATAACAATCCCCGCACCTGGTTGCATAATGCCAACAATCCGATCCCCTGGTACAGCCCCTTCAGGAGAAAACCGTACGGGAATATCTCCATGCGTTCCTCGGATAGGTAATGCTTTGGATTGATGACTCTCCTCTGAAGCTATACCCTTTTCATTTTCTGGAACTTTAAAAATCATCCCTTGCGCATTTTCAATGTTGAACCAACCTTCTTCCCCAGGCCTAAAAGATGACTTCTGCACCACACGATGATCTTGATAATCAGGATAAACCGCTTTAATCACATCGCTAGAGGGCAATTCACCACGCCCAACAGCTGCCAATACGTCTTCAACATCTTTGCGTGCCAAACGGGGCAAAACTTGCTTCAAAACATCATTTGAAAATTGTTTTCCCATATATTCAAATGAACGTTCGAGTATACGATATCCCAAACCCGAATATTGTTTACGTACCGCTGCACGGGTTGCTCGACGAATGGCTGAACGCGCTTTTCCGGTTACGACAAGAAATTCCCACGCCGCTGGTGGAATTTGAGCTTGTGAACGTATAATATCAACTTCGTCACCATTTTTTAATTTGGTCATCAAAGGCATAATACGCCCATTGATTTTTACCCCTACACAAGAATCACCAATATCAGTATGAACGGCATAAGCAAAATCAATAGGTGTGGCGCCCTTTGGAAACGCAATTAACCGGCCTTTCGGAGTAAAACAAAAAACTTGATCTTGAAAAAGCTCAAGCTTTGTGTGTTCTAAAAACTCTTCAGGATTATCTCCATCTGATAAAGATTGAATCGTCTGACGCAACCATGCATACGCATTCGTCTCGTTTGATAATCTCGAAGCAGAATAATTGGAACCTCGCTCTTTATAAATGGAATGTGCCGCAACGCCATATTCAGCAATTTCATCCATAGCAGCAGTTCTAATCTGCAGTTCAACGCGTTGTCTCGATGGTCCCACAATCGTTGTATGAATAGAACGATAATCATTTTGCTTTGGTATAGAAATATAATCTTTAAAACGACCAGGTACCATCGGCCATGTCGTATGAATAACACCAAGAGCACGATAACAATCATTCACTGTTTCAACAATCACGCGAAATCCAAAAATATCAGATAATTGTTCAAAAGAGAGTGCTTTACTTTCCATTTTACGAAAAACTGAATAAGACTTTTTCTGACGACTTTTGACATCCGCTTTAATGCCATACCGAAGAAAAAGTTTTGTTAATTCGTTTTCAATTGTGGAGAGCAAATCGCGGTTGCGTTTTGATAATTCCGAAAGACGATTGGTTATCGTGCGATAACCTTCTGGATTTAAATAAAAGAAAGAGAGATCTTCTAATTCCTCGCGCATGTCTTGCATACCCATACGACCAGCAAGCGGCGCATAAATATCCATTGTCTCCTCAGCAATTCGCCGACGCTTATCATCACGCATAACACCAAGAGTGCGCATATTATGAAGACGATCAGCAAGTTTGACTAAAAGAACACGCACATCATCAGAAATAGCGATAAGAAGCTTACGAAGATTTTCTGCTTGTACCGCCTTCTTCGATACAAGATCAAGCTTATTAAGCTTTGTAAGCCCCTCAACCAACTTACCGATTTCAGAACCGAAAAGTTGATCAATTTCTGCTCGTGTAGCGCTCGTATCTTCAATTGTATCATGGAGAAGAGCAACAGCAATTGTTGCCTCATCCAACCGCATATCTGTTAAAATAGCGGCTACCTCTAAAGGATGAGAAAAATAAAGATCACCCGAAGCACGCTTTTGATGAGCATGCTTTCGCATCGCATAATCATAGGCCTTATTTAATAAAGCCGCATCCACGTCAGACTTGTAACGTTGAACACGCCCAACAAGTTCACACTGACGCATCATACGAGCATATCCTCTATCTTTTCACAATCTAACCCTTATTAAAAAAGACAAGAAAAATAATCACCACCGCATGACAACGTATATCCATTGCCAAAATATAATCGCCGGAATTAATAATCGTCGCTTTTCTCCGGAACCACCAAACCCTCGATACCAGCTAAAAGATCTTCTTCTGACATATAATCGAAAGAAGAGCCCTCTTCTTCCGATGATGTACCCAAAACACTTTCAGATTCACCTGAATGAGAAATAAATTCATTTGCCATTTCTGGCTCATCCACTTCCACATGCTTCTGCAACGAATGAATAAGGTCTTCTTTTAAATCAGCAGGAGACAAAGTTTCTTCTGCTATTTCACGCAAAGCAACAACGGGATTCTTATCATTATCACGATCAACAGTAATCTGTGCGCCCTGTGAGATCTGACGAGCTCGATGCCCCGCTAAAAGCACTAACTCAAAGCGATTATCGACTTTATCAATACAATCTTCTACCGTTACGCGGGCCATTTATGTCTCTTTCTTAAAGATTAAAAAATTTCACAGTGGGTATGAAGTATATACAATAATCAAAATAAAACACAAGAAAAACAATACAACCTTTAATATTTTTTTTCTTAAAGAGCTTATTGAAGAAAATCCTTGGAAGCTTTACAATAAAGCGTATAGCCTATCCAAGCCAGCTATAAATACCGCTCTAAAATAAAAGGGGTTAAGAGTATCGGATTTAAACAAAGAAAGCAGACTCGCTTGAAAAAATTACTCTTTCTGGAGAATCTATCTTTTAAAAGAATATCGACCTTTCAAAATTATTAAAAATCTTTCGTAATAACAACAGTCTAATGCACACTCTTTATGATAAGATATTCATAAAAATAAGAAGTTTATCCTATGAAACACCGTGTTCATTAACATCTTATTAATCTAATAAATTACTAAAAGATTCTCTCTCTTTGCACAATAATCGGTAATGATTTTATGTTAAACTATGCTATAAAGAGCCAGTTTGTATTCATCATAGGTTGTTTACAAAGGCATTATCGGTCATATATCCCCACAGCTCAAAAGAATTTATAAAAATGATTGATTTTTGTCACCATGGATAGCCAACTAACATCGCTTTGCCCAGAACCTCCAAAAAATTGCAATTTATGCCCCCGTTTACACAAGTTTATCGCTCATTGGCGTATAAAAGAACCGAGTTGGCATAACGCACCAGTAAGTCCGTTCTTCCCCTATAAAGGTGCAGCCACAACACGCCTTCTCATTGTTGGTCTTGCTCCTGGATTACGGGGAGCAAATCGAACTGGACGCCCGTTCACTGGTGATTATGCTGGGCACTTGCTTTATTCTACTTTAAAAAAGTTTGGTTTTGCCCAAGGCACCTTTGAAGAAAGAGCAGATGACAATCTTGAACTGATTGATACAGCAATTGTTAATTCAGTGCGTTGTGTTCCACCAGAAAACAAACCCACTGGTGTTGAAATCAACACTTGCCGATATTTCTTTTCACCCCTTTTAACAAATCTTCCCAAGCTTAAAGCCGTCATCACCCTTGGCACCATTGCGCACTCTTCAACCATACGCGCCCTTAATGCAAAAATTTTAGCACACCCTTTTGGACATGGGAAAATAAGTAACATCGGTAGATTGCGTATCTTTTCAAGCTATCACTGTTCACGCTATAATACCAATACAGGACGCTTAACAGATGCTATGTTCCATCAGATTTTCGAAGCAGCAAAAACATACCTAGATCAATACTAAATTTTTCAGCAGCGCTAAAAAGCACTATAAAAAAGATATACAAACCAATTCTGTTATCCATATCTTTTTAAAAGTCGTGCTTTTTCACGCCCCCAATCACGTTTTTTTTCCGTTTCGCGCTTGTCATGAAGCTTTTTCCCACGTGCCAAAGCAATCTCCAACTTAGCACGCCCTCGTTCATTAAAATAAAGTTTGAGGGGAACAAGTGTCATTCCTTCACGAGAAGTCGCGTTAAAAAAACGCGCCATTTCACGTTTTGAAATTAATAATTTACGCAAACGACGCGGCTCGTGGTTAAAACGATTCGCTTGCGTGTATTCAGGAATATAACTGTTAACTAACCATAGCTCCCCATTTTCAAAGCTGGCATAACTTTCGGCAATATTCGCGTGATTGGAACGCAAAGATTTTACTTCCGCTCCCTGAAGTACCAGACCGGCCTCAAGATTATCGAGAAGCTCATAATTAAAACGGGCTTTACGATTATCCGCAATTATCTTTCGTACTGGTGCGTTCCTTTTTTTGTTCATGGCTACATCAATGTCATTTATTCTTTAAGAAGACCAGCATGGTGCAGAGCCGCATCAATAATCTTCTTTGTGGTATCCGACAACGAAACAATCGGTGAACGAACAGTATTACCACAAAGCCTCAATTTTGCGGCAGCATATTTAATACCTGCTGGGCTTGGCTCAATAAATACTGCACGATTAAGAGGCATCAAACGATCATTTAATTCTAGTGCTGTTTTATAATCACCACGAAAACAAGCAGCATGAAGCTCTGCACATAGCTTTGGAGCAACATTGGACGAAACCGAAATACACCCCATCCCCCCATGAGCGTTAAAACCTAATGCTGTGCAATCATCACCGGAAAGCTGTACAAAATCCTTACCACACTTTTCTCGTTGTTCACTGACACGCTCAATTTTACTCGTTGCATCCTTGACACCAATGATATTTTTAAAATCTCGACAAAGGTCCCTCATAGTTTCCACAGCCATATCGATAATGGAACGACCGGGAATATTATAAATTATAATCGGAATAGAAATAGCTTTCGCAATGGAAGAAAAATGCGTATATAGTCCCCTCTGATTAGGGCGGTTATAATAGGGGGTCACAACCAAAACTGCATCTGCACCCGCTTTTTGCGCATGCTGTGCAAGCTCTATAGCCTCACTTGTGCTATTTGATCCTGCTCCAGCAACAACAGGAACACGTTTAGCAACCTGCTCAACACACAATTCTATAATCCGCTTATGCTCCTCATGACTTAAAGTCGGCGATTCACCTGTCGTACCAACAGGGCTTACACCATTGATACCTTGTGTAATCTGCCACTCAACAAAATTGCAAAATGCTTTTTCATCAATAGCGCCATTATCATCAAACGGTGTGATAAGCGCGGTTACGGCTCCCTTGAGCATGATAAACTCCCTGTAATGTTCGCTTTTGTTTTTTTATCGCCTTTGTCAATTAGCAATGATAGAACATAGTCTTGCTCTATCATTGAAGCAAGATGAATTTCACACAAGCTCTCAAAAGATTAGCATCTATCTTTAAAGTATTAGCCATATATTAACCCGTTTTTCACGCTTCTGTTTTAGGAATTCTTGAGTGTTTTCAAAAAGCAAGGTCTTAAGGTCTTTTCTCTATGCGTGTATCTCTCGCTTCTCTTTTCGTATCAACCTTTACTGCATTTGTACTGACAGAAACAATTTTATTTTCAAATGCATGTGCAAAAACACCTCTTTTGCACGGAAAAGCACCGATCCCTTTGGTTCGCCCTACCCCCTTTTTCACGAAAAAAGAAGCTCAGAAACCTCTTGAACAGTTTCATACAACAACGAACAGTCTTCCTACGCCTAGTAATAATCCTACACTCAAACAACTTAAAGCTGGACTCGATGCACTTTCAAACAACAATATTGCAAAAACAATCAGCCTTCGTAATTCAATGGAAAAGAATAGTCTTGATCGCCATATTTTGACATGGGCGATCGGTATATCAAACCAACCCAATGTCCCAAGCTATGAAATATTCAATGCAATCAACGAACTAAAAGGATGGCCAGGCATAGCCACTATGCAACGTAATGCTGAACGTGCTTTTATCAATGAAGTTAATTCCGCACATGTCATCCTCCAAAAATTTGCTCACCATCCCCCTCTTACGGCGCAAGGTATGGCTCTATTTGCTAAAGCACTTATTGCAACTGGACAAACTACCCGTGTACGCCAAATTATTGCACCGTGGTGGCATACAACAAAACTCAATGCACAAGAAGAAGAACTTGTTCTTAAAAATGCAAGTGCTGCGTTAAAGACTATTGATCATCTAAAACGCATGCAATTTATGCTTTACACACATAGGTTCGATTCAGCTGAGCGCGTTGCAAAATTAGCCCATGCTCAATCTCTTTTTAATGCTTTTGTTGCCGTTGAAAAAAATGATCCTCAAGCCACACAAAAATTACGCGCTGTGCAGCGATTATGGCAAAAAGATCCTCTTTTACAATTTGCTCAAATTCGCCATCTTCGCCGAACTGGACAATATAGCGCAGCTGCAACACTCATGATGAAAACCCCCAAAAATGTATTAAAACTTATGAACCCTCATGCATTATGGAAAGAGCAACGCACCCTTTCTCGCGAAATGCTTGATTTAAACAAACCTAAAATTGCTTATCAAATCGTTGCCACCCACATGAGTATGACATCTTCATTGGCGGTTGATGCTGAATTTCATGCAGGATGGTATGCACTACGGTTTCTTCATGATCCTCAATTGGCAATGCACCATTTTTCACGTATTCCTCAATTATCTTCTGCACCTCTTTCCGCATCCCGTGGATACTATTGGATGGGACGAACAGCAGAAACTCTAGGTGAACATAAAAATGCCCAGCATTATTTTCATCGTGCAGCCCATTTTAGCGCAACTTATTATGGTCAATTAGCAGCTTCTAGGCTTAATCAAAAAAAACTCGAATTCTTTTTTCCTAAACCAACGACTGCTGAACGACAACATTTTAGCACACGAAAAGCCATTAAAGCAATTCAACGCCTTGAAGCAGCTGGCTATGCGGATTTTGCTAAAATTTTTTATAAAGAACTCGGAGAAAAAATAGAAAGTCCTGGTGAATTAGCTCTGCTGGCTGTTATGGCAGAAAAAAATGGTGATTATTATACCAGCCTAAAAATTGGGAAAACTGCTGTGTTTCAGGGGAAAAACGTCGGTGCACTGTCCCATCCTCTCGGTGCTATACCAGCCTCTGCCAATATTTCTACTGTAGGAAAAGCGCTTGTCTATGCCATTGCACGCCAAGAAAGCGAATTTAATCCAACAGCCATATCAAAAGCAGGCGCACAAGGTATACTCCAATTGCTCCCTACGACAGCAAAAGCACTTGCAAAGAAGTATTCGATTGCGTGGTCACCGAAAAAATTCAGCAGTGATGCCAGTTATAATGCTACATTAGGCGCTCACTTTCTGGGAGAACAGTTGGAACGTTTTAACGGATCTTATATATTGACTCTTATCGCTTATAATGCAGGCTCCCGTCGTGTCAGTGAGTGGATACAACGTTACGGTGACCCTCGAGAGCAATCTCTTGATAAAGTCATCGATTGGATTGAGCGCATCCCCTACACAGAAACACGTAATTACGTTATGCGTGTCATGGAGAATTATGAGGTTTACAAAGCCAGACTTACGGGAACAACAGACATAAAAACCGACCTTATTTCCGGACGATGGAAGCAACATAACCTCCCCCATTGAAAAATGGCTTATCTTTCTTCCTTATTCATAAAGCCTAAACACAACATAAAAAAACAGCACTATAATAACCCTAAAAATAATAAGCAGTGTGAAAATGAAGTTGAAAAATTGTGTCACAATCAGCTAAATATTAAGGATACCCTGATAATTTTGTTCGCTTTTGATGCTGGGGGCGGTGGAAAATTGCCAACACGTTGGAGCGCTGCCATAGCTAATCGATCAAGTTCCGGATCACCAGCAGAAACTACTATACGACTAGAAAAAATACTCCCCTGCTCATGCACCATAAATTCTAACTTTACCGTTCCTTTTGCACGACTGGTACGCTGTCCCACAACATATTTTTTTTGCCTTTCTAACTGCGCCTGCACCTTTGCCAACCATTCCACTAACAACGCATCCTCAAGTGCTGCCGTGTCGCCACCCTTGCTGGAGGAAGAAGAACGTATCGCTTTTGCATTGGAGCGCCTTACTACAGCCTTTGGCATCGGTATTGTTTTTTTGATGAACGCTTTATGCTCCACTTTTTGAGGAAGAAGTTCTTCTAAAGATTTGAAGTTATCTTTTTCTACAGTATGCTGAACTTCTTCCGGTTGAACTTCTTCCGGTTGAACTTCTTCCGGTTGAACTTCTTCCGGTTGAACTTCTTCCGGTTGAAGTTCATCTACAGTTTCCAATCTCTCTGACTCCTGCTCTAAAAGATCAGACTGTAAGACTTCTGGCTCTGTATTAATATCCGATAAGTCTTTATCAACATCTAGACCTACAGCCTCTTGCGCAAAAGTCAGCATAATCTCTGATGAGAGCGAGCCATTACTTACACCAGTACTTTGAAAATAAAACTGTGCTCCCAATAATACATGCAAAAAGAAAGCTCCAATAAATGCACCAATCCAAAGAGTTAATAATTGCTTCGTATTTGCAAAATTCATCGTTTCTTCTGCCACTTTTTAAACTTAATATTGCTGTTCAATCTCATTAAAACAGGCTATTTTGAAATTGCAACTTTTTTCTTGACTGATTTTGTCATGTTTAATATGGTTTTCCAGTGATTTTGTTCTGTCGTCAAAATCATTTCTGTTTGGCTGGCGAGTTTTAATCAGCGAGTCCAGCCTTTTTGTATGTAATAAAATTTCAAAACTTAAAGAGGGGATGTTTAAAAAGGTTATGATGTGTTATGCAAATAAGACGAAAAAATATCTATAAAAGCTGTGTGATTTTAACTGCGTTATCGGTCTGTATACCTTCATTTGTTTTTGCACAGAGTAAAGATAAGGATGCTGTAACTGAACTTAAACCAATTGTTATTGAAGAGAAAGCAAGGGCGGCCTTGGATTCAGTAACCATTCTGACAGATCGGAAAACTGCGAAGGATATTAGTGAAAAACAAATAACTGATGCCTATGATATTAGTCGTCTTGATCCGTCCGTAGCCTATAACCCAGGGAATAACAGTTTTGTCATTCGTGGTTTAGAGGCAAACCGTGTTCTTACAACAATGGATGGTATTGTTCTTCCATGGTTCGACGATATATTGCGCGGAAACGGTGGTAACACAACGTTTGACTTTAGTGCACTTTCCACACTTGATATTGTTCAGGGATCAGATTCTAGTCTTTATGGATCTGGTGCGCTAGGAGGAGTTGTTGCTTTGCGTACCCTTAATCCTGAAGATCTTATCACAGGAGAGAAGAATTGGGGTGGTCTTATAAAAGGTAGTTATCATTCTGTTGATAATAGTTGGCACGTAGATCAAGCTATTGCAGTGCGTGCTCGACAAACGTTTTTGCTTTTCCAAGGGTCTTATGCAGAAGGGCATGAGCGCAAAAATATGGGAACCATAGAGGGTTATGGAGAACGCACACGTAAAAACCCCGCTCATTTTGACAAAAATAATTTGCTCTTTAAAATTCACCAATACTTTAATGATAATCACCGCCTTGGTTTTACCGCGGAGCGTTTTGGTCACAATGTTGACACGCATTCATTGGATGCATCTAAAAGATATGCCCCCGGTTCCGTTTATGATAAAGACAACAAACTCCGTGAACGCCTTTCTCTCTCTTATGATTATAATGGCAATGAAGATGCTGTTTTTGATGCGTTTCGTGGACAGATTTATTGGCAAAGACAGTCAAATCGTTATGTTCTAACTGGATTCCGTGTTGCAGCACCTAAAGGGGATTATTTGAGAGATAATTTTTTGCGTAATACCAATTATGGTTTAAATGCTGATGCTCTCAAGAAAATTCATATTGGCACTGTAGATCATACGTTAAAGACTGGCATTAATATTTTGTCATCTCAATTTCATCAGTATTTGTTAGGTAAAGATAATTGTCATTTAGAGGAAAATGCACGAGGATGCCTCTTTGTGCCCGCTAATCGGTCAGATTCACCGGATACGAATGGCTACAATTTTGGTTTTGTTCTTGAAGATGAAATTGGCTTTGCTGATAACCATTTCCGTATAACACCTGGAATTCGTTATGATTGGTATAAGTATATCCCTCAGAAAACGGCTCCTTATGAGAAAGCACTGATCTCTGACAAATTTCCTCCAGAAAGAAGTGGTTCACGTTTTTCTCCCAAATTACGTATGGAATGGGATGTTCATAATCAAGTAACGCTCTATGCTCAATGGGCGCAAGCTTTTCGTGCACCACGTGTTTCAGAACTTTATGTCTCTTATATAAAACCCTCTGCTTATTACTCGAAGGGAAACCCTGATCTTAAAGCAGAAACAAGCAATGGATATGATGTTGGTATAAGATATGGAAATGAAAATTTCGGTGGTTCACTTAGTGCCTTTTTCAATCAGTATAAAGACTTCATAGATACTATAGATAAAGGGCCATCTGAAGAATTCAGATTTGCGCGTCGCCATTACACGAATCGTGCGAATGTGCGTATTTACGGCGCCGAAGCAAAAATACATTTTGCTCTTAACTATGGATTCCATAGCAATTTTGCTCTTGCCTATTCGCAAGGAAAAGATCTTGATAAAGATGAATATCTTAACTCAATTCCAGCTTTAAAAACGATTGTTGGAATCGGGTATGCAAAAGAAATCTGGGGAGCAGACCTCGTACTTACCTCATCTGCCAAACGTGATAAAGTTGCTAAGGGATCAGACTATCAAAAAATTCCAGGATATAACATTGTTGATGTGTCAGGTTGGTTGAAGCCATTTGGTGAAAAGGGGCCTGTTATAAGGGCTGGTGTTTACAATCTGTTCAATCAAAAATATTGGAATGTAGCAGATCTTCCTTCCGGTAAAAGTACAACACCGAAGGATTATTATAGCCAGCCTGGTCGTAACTTTAAGGTTTCGTTCGTGCAAAAATTTTAGTCACTTTTTTAACCATTAGATCAATGAAAAAGGTTATATCGATAAAAAATAAACTATTGTGTTTTTGTTCTCATTGTTCTTTGAACAATAAACTTTGAGGTAAGCAGTTTAACAGTTTGTAATTTATCGGTTTTTATTGTTCTATTGTTGATAAAATAAGGGCTTATTGGGTGGTGGGTTGAACCATTAGTTGATAATGGTTCAACTTATCACATTCGAGTTGTAAAATTTAAACCATTAACCCTCAAATAGGTAAAATAAGGATAAGCCCATGTCATACACAGCCGAGATAATTATTCGCTTGCGTGAAGAAAAAAAAGAAATGCGTAGCCGTGATTTCGCGGTCTCTATTGGTATATCGGAAGCGGAACTTATTGCGGCTTATTGTACAATTGGAAAAGCAAAAAAACTACGCGCTGATGTCGCTACTTTCTTGGAAAATGCTCCTAAACTTGGAACAGTTATGGCATTGACACGTAATGAAAATGCTGTCCATGAAATAACTGGATGTTTTGAGAAGATTGTTCAAAGCCAGAATATCCCGATAACACTCGGTGAAATTGACTTGCGTATTTTTTCAAAACAATGGAAGTTTGGTTTCGAGCATGACGTGACTATTCTCGGAAAACCTATGAAAAGTCTGCAGTTTTTTGATCAATATGGTATTGCTATCTTCAAGCTCTATTCTAAAGAAGCGACAAATATGGAAGAATGGACTGTACTCGTTGAAAAGTTGCTTCATGACGATCAGTCACCTGTACTTGATATTCCTCCCGTTCCTACTTCAGTACAATGTGATACGGCAAAGCTGGATGTTGAAAAATTTCAAGAGCGTTGGCGACAGATGACTGATGTGCATCAGCTTCATGGGATTATTTCTGAACTAAAAATTAATCGACATGATGCTGTAAAGCATGCCGGAAATGAATTTGCCGATGAGTTAAAAACTGAAGCGGTTGAGATGATGCTCAAACAAGCTGCACAGCAAGAATTACCCATTATGTGTTTTGTTGGTAATAAAGGATGTATCCAAATTTTTACTGGGCAAATACAAAACATTAAGCAAATGGGACCTTGGCTTAATATTCTCGATCAGAAATTTCATCTCCATTTACTCGTTTCCGGAATCAATAAGGTATGGCGTGTCCGCAAACCTACGAGTGATGGTTATGTCAGCTCACTTGAAGTTTTTGATAAAGATGATGAGATGATTATTCAATTCTTTGGCATACGCAAAGAAGGTCAAAAAGAACGTGAAGATTGGCGCTCTTTATTGAATGGTTTACCATCATGCCAAGAAAATAGCAGTAACTAAGTAAGGTAAGGTCGGACATGTTTATATCTCTTTTGCATAGGTTATTAAACATTTTTCTTATGTGTTTACTACTCTCCCTTACCTGTCTTTCTAAACAAGTGATTGCTGAACCCACAACGCGTTTTCCTGAAAATGCTCGGATTGTTTCTATTGGCGGAGCACTTACAGAAATTGTCTATGCATTGGGAGCACAAGATCAACTTGTTGCCCGTGATAGTACAAGCGTCTACCCGCAAGAAGCGCTCAAGCTCCCTGTGCTTGGGTATATGCGCGCTCTTTCACCTGAGGGGGTTTTATCAGTTGCCCCAGAGGGTATATTGCTTGTCGAAGGAAGCGGCCCTGCTTCAACAATTGAGATTCTCAAAAAAACATCAATACCTCTGGTGATTATACCAGAAAACTACTCCCGTGAAAATGTGATGGAAAAGATTCGTCTCGTTGGCCAAGCCATTCATCGGGAAGTGCAAGCAGATGCATTGATTGAAAAATTAAAGCGTAATTTTTTAGATAATGATGCGCTTTTGGCGAAAGTAACAAAACCAAAGCGTGTGCTTTTTGTTTTATCCGTGCAAAATGGACGCGTCATGGCATCTGGGACAGGTACAGCAGCCGATGGTATGATAAAACTTTCAGGTGCTATCAATGCTGTCACCGATTATAAAGGATATAAGCTTCTCAACAACGAAGCATTATTGAAATCAGATCCCGATGTTATTTTGCTTGTAAAACATGGTGCAAAATCCACTAACATTGATAAAATTTTAGCCATACCAGCAATTCAAGCAACAACTGCTGCAAAAAATCATGCCATTAAACAGATGGATGCTATGTATCTTTTGGGATTTGGTCCACGCACTGCAGACGCATCAAAAGAGCTTATTGATATACTTTATGGTGCAAACCAAAACAGTAAGAGCTGATAAAAATGGTAGACAGTACATCCATGATGCATATACCTGAAACAAGAGAAAATAAAAAAATAAACCGTTCAAAACAGGGGAAGATTTTATTATTAAGCTTAATAATATTCCTTGCCTTCAGCATTTTTGGCGGGCTCTTGAATGGCGCATCAAACGTTTCTTTCGTTGATCTCCTCCATGTGATGCTTACACAAGATTTTTCGGTAAGTAGTAAAACGCGTGATTACCTCGTGCTTATCGACATAAGGCTTCCCCGCATTATCTTGGGGTTGTTGATTGGAGCAGCTTTAGCTGTCTCCGGTGTTCTCATGCAAGGGCTTTTCCGTAATCCTCTTGCCGATCCTGGAATTGTAGGTGTATCAGCAGGCGCTGGTCTTGGAGCGGTCTTAGCAATTGTTGTCGGTCTTGCCTTTCCTTCTTCATTGGCGCCTTTTTTAGAACCTTATAAAGTGATCATAGGTGCCTTTTGTGGCGGACTTTTATCAACGATTATTCTCTATGCAATAGCAACGCGTCATAGTTGTACTTCTATTGCAACAATGCTTCTTGCCGGTATTGCCCTTGGTGCTTTAAGCAGTGCTGTTGTTGGAACATTGATTTTTATAGCAAATGATCAACAACTTCGTGATATTACCTTTTGGAATCTTGGCTCTCTTGCTGGAGCAACATGGCTGAAAATTTGGCTTATTTTGCCTTTTATTTGTGCTGGTCTTCTTTTTTCCCCCTTCCTGTCACGTGCACTTAATGCCCTCTCTCTTGGAGAAGCTGTTGCTGGTCATGTTGGCTTCCATATCCAACGGGTTAAAAATATCGCTATTTTCCTTGTTGCGCTTATGTGTGGTAGCGCAGTCGCTGTCAGTGGTGGCATTGGTTTTATTGGTATTGTTGTTCCGCATATTTTGCGTCAACTGATTGGCCCCGATCACCGCTATCTTATTCCCTGTTCTGCTCTCTTGGGGGCGGCATTACTCATTTTTGCCGACACATTTGCACGCCTAATTGTTGCCCCCGCAGAATTGCCAATCGGGATTGTTACAGCACTTTTTGGTTCCCCTTTTTTCCTTTGGATCCTTATATGCAAACGAGGAACACATCTTTCATGATCAAAGCAGTCAATATTTGCGTTCAACGTGGAAAAAAACAGATCCTTAATTGCGTTGATCTTCAAGCCAAAAGTGGTGCTCTCACCGTCATTATCGGCCCTAATGGATCTGGGAAAAGTACTTTTATCAAAGCACTGAGTGGAGAGATCCCCTACAGTGGAAAAATTACCTTAAATGATCATGATGTTATCCAGACAAAAGCTTATGAAATGGCAACAATGCGTGCTGTGCTCCCGCAATCAACAACATTGGCATTTCCATTCTTAGTCCATGAAGTAGTAGAACTTGGTCTCTCCGCAAACAAATCTACCATCGCAAAAAATGAATTGCAAAACCTTACCCAAAAGGCTTTAGAACGCGTTGGTCTTGCTAACTATAGTGATCGATATTATCACCAATTATCAGGCGGAGAACAAGCTAGAGTACAGCTTGGCCGTGTACTTTGCCAAATCTGGAAACCTGTTCATAATGGAATTCCTCGCTGGATGATCTTAGATGAGCCTATTGCTAACCTCGACATCCAACACCAGCTTATTGTTATGGATATTGCCAAAAATTTTGCCCGTTGTGGCGGTGGCGTTCTTGCTGTTCTTCATGATCTTAATATCGCTGCCCATTACGCCGATAAAATGATATTGCTAAAACAGGGGAAGATTTATTGCGAAGGAAATGTCTCGGCCGTTTTGACAACGCAAAATCTGCGCGATGTTTATCATTGTTCCTTAACCGTTTCTGAATTACCAAAAGCGGATATTCCTTTTATACTGCCACAGACAGCACTCCTCTTATGAAATAGCGTATTTTTTTAGAATTTTTTTGATGAAATTAAGAAATCAAGCTGTGTGGCAAAATACAATACAGAGCCATGTTCGAGATTTGTCTTGTTTTAGAATTAATTCTTCCTACAAATAGCGTCACTCAGCATTTACAAATATGCTCATCTCTTTTTCTCTACATAGAAAAATTTTACAATTTTGTATGCTTTAAAAACAACGTGACCAAAAGGTATACCTTCATACGAGCCACTTATTTTCTGAGCAATCCTACCTCGTTACAAAAGAAAAATAACTTTGACTGATTATTTTCTCATAACACGCTACATCCTACAAATTAAACTACCTGAGGCTGTTAATTGAAAAATTATTTAATTAGCATTTTAGCATCCTCCCCCCCAAGACACACGAGGCATTTATTACTCGTGGCAAAAAGTAACGCGGATTTGCTCCGCGTCAACAACAACCTCAATAGACGGACTCATATTCTTCCGAATAGCCTTATGATTTTATGGCATACACAACCGTTGCATTAATAGGACGTGTTTCTGTTTCACCCGTTGAAGAAATCGTTACCTTATGCGTGTGCATACCAGCAGCTTCTGTTGTTCCTGTAAGGGTTTGATAGTGATAACTTGGGTTCCTTCTGCCAATATCATTGGCGCTCCATCCAACTCCAGCATACTGAAAGTTGTGTGCATGCTGCCCCGCCGATTCAACGCTACAAGCATGCATATGCGATTTAAAACAATCTTGCTGTATATCGGCAAATTTTCTACTTCTATCCAAGCCACGACCATCATCAAAGCCACGTAAAAATATCCCTCTAAAGTCAGGAACCCTAAAGGTTATATTACTGTCTTTTCCCCATTTATCCCCTATTGCCTTGAATAATTGCGGATAATCTTTGCGCATATAAACAGCACCATCGCATAAAAGCCAACCGCTTGGTATTTCTTGCATAGCAAAGGTCGCAATAAACCCTGAAGGAAAAGTTTCTACCTTTGGTGGTGGAATGGGTGTGGGATTTAAGAGATACCAACCATCGCGATCTTCTGTTGAAACATCATCATTATAGACTATTTCATAAATACCATTTGTTTGTAGCTCACCACCTTCTAATGCTACAATCCCCATGTTAGTGGCTTTATAGAGTGGCTTCTCTCCTATTCTATTAACGGTTACTGTTGTCATGCCAATGTTCACGCCATGCGCCTTAAAACGTATGATGATATCATTCTTGTATGTTGCTATAGGTGAAGCTGTAGTCAGTGTAATTGATGTTCTCTTGTTTTCTGGATTCACCATAAACTTTGAATCAATAGAACCACCACTATCTGCAAGATACTCACGCACACGCTGCATCATCGCTCGCGCACTATCATTGACAGAACTAGGCGGCTGGCCTTCCGCCCAATTAATAATGCTATCTGAATTCGCATTTTCATCAGCCGTTAGCGACCAATCGTAAATATTAGACATGATAATCCCCCGTTGTTCTTAATAACTCGTCTTGCAATTTCTTTTGGCTGATTATATGAGATAGCTATCCCCTCTCTGAACAATGATGCTAAATCTGCGAATGCTCACTGGAATTCTTGCTATCATTATCAGTTGATGCATCATTTCTATTGCATCACCTGTGCTTATTAGAGGTTTTTTCTTTGTTTCCTCCGCTTAAATGAAATGCTCTCACTATACTTTTTTTAATAAAATCAATATCAATACCTTTCTTTTGCAATGTAATCTCTGGCTTTGTGTTGATCGTCTATTATTTCCTCGTTTTAGTGGTGTGCGATCATATTTTAAAATCTCTCATCTTGTTATAAACTTATAAACACTGTTCATAAAATCCCTTCTTGCGGAGTCAGATACAACAACCGTTGAGTATAATCGCCTGTCAACCAGAAACTTGCCAATATCTTCGAAGTCGTGATGAAACTTGCTGCACTTGGCTTATGCTTTCAACGCTTCAAAATTATTTCATCAGAATATTCTGTAATACGTACCTATGATATTTCGCATATGTGTTTTGAGAATTGTACAAATAACCTCAATCTCTTGCACTGTTATCGCAAGATCTTAATAAACTGTTTCACTCTTTTTATAAGAAATGGACTATAATTTTTTTAACTGTTTTCATCATAATCAAAACCAACGGCTCTTCTTGAACGTCCCCTTTTCTCACTCTTAACGCACCACCACGGATGCGCTCAATATGAGACCCACTCCTTTGACTTAACCTCGGAATAACATACCCAATACGCTAAAGACGCATCACATAGTGTTCAACAAATCTAAAATATGCATCTGATTTTCTAGGTGAGCCGAAAAACTCTGCTCTGCTGGCTACTCTGTACAAAAATCGTACCTTAGCTTTTGGAGATCCCCACTTGCGGTAATACCCGCCTGCCCCTTATATTCAGCCCCCCTACGCACCTCATATTCGCATATTTTATTATATGTAAAGCTTTTTTGCAAGAGCAATAAATCCTTTTGCGCAGCACCTGAAATTGTAGTCATTGTCTTTCCTCAAGCAATATTAAAATAATTACAAAAACTTTTCAGCAACTGCTTTCGACTTATTATACCTACAGGAAAAAAGTGCTCTATATTGGTACTTGCAATATTACAATCAGAACTAGAGAAAAGAAAAACTCCGCAATCATTGAGAAACTTAATCTATGATTTGCTCCCTTCCTTATAATAATCCTCTAAAAAGTCTATGGGATTTTCAATTGCTCGTTTAAGCTATTTCAGAAAACTCTCAGCAAGCAAATTGTTAAACTAACGGACACGTGCTCTATTTCGCCTATACTATGCCAATAGTCTTGCAAAGCTGTCATTAAAACGAACGATCTTGTTTCCCCTAAATTACGTCTTCCGCAAAAACTTTAGCCTTTCCTGCAAAAGCAAAAGAAGCTTTAAGTCCATGTTTTATAAAGCATACAACCAAGGGAAATATCGAAAAACTAATACAAAAATGAAAAAAGTGTAGAGAAAGAAACAAAATGCTTAAGCGAAGTCATAATTATCCCCCTCGTTTTTTTAATAAGTTATTGATTTTATTTTTTTGTTATAAAAGTACTTCCAATATTATAAGCTGATTACTTATCATGCGTTCTACTTTTATTCCCCCAAAAGCTCACTAAAATCATTAAAAATATATCTTTTCTATTGACAATATAGATATTTAATCCAACCATATTCCTATTAAAAAATACTTTAAAGTGGGAAGGGGCATGCAAATATTATA
This sequence comes from Bartonella jaculi, assembly GCF_039543045.1. NCBI lineage: Bacteria > Pseudomonadati > Pseudomonadota > Alphaproteobacteria > Hyphomicrobiales > Bartonellaceae > Bartonella > Bartonella jaculi. The sequence continues at coordinate 140,571 of NZ_BAABIZ010000001.1, read as the reverse complement.
AGAGATATTGCATCAATTTTTCAAAATAAATTTTCTCGAGCTTTATTAGGTTTATCTTTCTATAAAACAATATTAATGATTCTCTTCATTGAAGCGCGCATGATTGATAATTTGTATGCACTCCCATTAATATAGCAATCTATTTTTAAACTATGTGCCTATAAGGAAAAAATTTGTGCAGAAAAATACCCCATCAATCAGTTGTAGCCCCTTTCCCGCTTCACGCAAAATTTATCAACAAAGTCTTCTCTTTTCTGATATACATGTACCATTGCGTGAAATTTTATTGTCTGATGGCAGCGGTGAAAAACCTTTAAATATCTACGATACTTCTGGTCCCTACACCGATAAAGATATGATCATTGATATTACAAAAGGATTGCCCGCAATTAGCTTGCCTTGGCTCTCTAAGCGTGATGATACTGAAACTTATCCTGCACGATCAGTAAAACCTGAAGATAATGGATTGACTTTTGATAAAAATCTTACACCAGCCTTTAAACAAAAACGGCCTATTTTACGAGCAAAAAATGGCAAAGCAATTACACAAATGGCTTATGCGCGCGCAGGCATTATTACAGCGGAAATGGAATATGTGGCTATACGAGAAAATGAAGGGTTAGCAGTAAAAGAACAGCAGAACGTATCATCAAATGAAACATTTGATGGATCAATACCAGAAATTTATACTGCGGAATTTGTTCGCAATGAAATTGCCTGTGGACGCGCCATTATTCCACAAAACATTAATCATCCAGAATGTGAACCCATGATTATTGGGCGTAATTTTCGTGTTAAAATTAATGCCAATATTGGCAATTCAGCAGTGACTTCATCTATGGAAGAAGAAGTTGATAAAATGGTTTGGGCCATTCGCTGGGGAGCAGATACAGTTATGGATCTCTCAACAGGGCGGAATATTCACAATATTCGTGAGTGGATTATTCGAAATGCCCCTGTTCCCATTGGAACTGTTCCTCTTTATCAAGCACTCGAAAAAGTACAGGGTATTGCTGAAAATTTAACATGGGATATTTTTCGCGATACCCTTATTGAGCAAGCAGAACAAGGTGTTGATTACTTTACCATTCATGCGGGATTAAGATTACCCTTCATTCCTCTAACCATTGACCGCGTAACAGGTATCGTCTCACGGGGCGGTTCAATTATGGCAAAATGGTGTTTGCATCATCACAAAGAAAGTTTTCTCTATGAACATTTTGATGAAATTTGTGATATTGCACGCACATATGATATCTCTCTTTCCTTGGGAGATGGATTGCGCCCTGGCTCTATTGCTGATGCAAATGATGAAGCGCAATTTGCTGAACTTAAAACTTTGGGAGAATTAACAAAAATTGCTTGGGCAAAAGATGTACAGGTTATGATCGAAGGGCCTGGGCATGTCCCAATGCACAAAATTAAAGAAAATATGGAGCAACAATTCAATCTGTGTCATGAGGCGCCTTTTTATACTTTGGGACCTCTTACCACCGATATTGCTCCTGGTTATGACCATATTACATCTGCAATTGGTGCCGCTATGATTGGGTGGTTTGGAACAGCTATGTTGTGTTATGTAACGCCTAAAGAACACCTAGGTCTTCCCAATAAGAATGACGTAAAAACTGGTGTGATCACTTATAAAATTGCTGCTCATGCTGCCGATCTTGCCAAAGGTTTGCCTAGAGCACAATTGCGCGATAATGCCCTCTCACGCGCACGATTTGATTTCCGATGGCATGATCAATTCAACCTATCTCTTGATCCAGAAACAGCCTGCACCTTTCATGATGAAACAATGCCTAAAGAAGCCCATAAATTGGTGCATTTTTGCTCTATGTGTGGACCAAAATTCTGTTCTATGCGTATTTCTCATGATATTCGTGAAGCAGCAGCAACAGTAAAAACAAAAGGGGAAGGTATGATCGCCATGGCAGAGAAATATCAAAAAAATGGTGATCTTTATATGAAAATTATTCCTCCCCAAAAAGAGAAAGTAAACGGTTGAAGAACATTCTTATCAAAGGTGCGGGGGTAGGCGGTTTAACAGCTGCCTTTATGTTACAACAAAAAGGCATTTCTGTTACTGTATCATCTCCCCCTCATTCTCCTATAGGAACTGCTAGTTGGTACGCAGGAGGAATGCTAGCACCTTACTGTGAAAGAGAAAATGCGGAACAAATTGTTGAAGATCTTGGTATACAAGCCATAAAATGGTGGCGCAAGACACTCCCCAACCTTGTCATACAAAAAGGCACTTTAGTGGTTGCACCTACACGAGATAGAGGAGAGCTTGAACGATTTTCAGTGCGCACGCATAATCATAAAACCATAAGTAATACAGAAATAGCACATCTTGAACCAGATCTTGCGGAACGCTTTAGCTGCGCACTCTTTTATGAAAATGAAGCTCATCTTGATCCTCGAAAAGCTCTTGTCACTTTAAAAGAACACCTGATAAAAAATGGAGCCTGTTTTGTCGATGTAGAAACGGATAAAACAAATTTTGATATTGTTATTGATGCGACAGGAATAGCACGTTTAGGAAAAGACAAAAATATACGGGGCGTACGTGGTGAAATGCTTCTCGTGCGCAGCACTGATATTAAAATTTCTCGTCCAATTCGTCTTCTTCATCCACGGATTCCACTTTATGTCGTCCCACGACAAAATAATATTTTTATGATTGGCGCAACGATGATTGAAAGTGACTTTGATGGTGCAATCTCAGTGAGATCAATGATGGAACTGCTCAACGCAGCTTATACTTTACATCCCGCTTTTGCTGAAGCAGAAATTATTGAATCCGGCGTTGGTGTTCGTCCATGTTATCCTGATAACTTCCCTTCCGTGCGTAAACATGGTAACTGTATTTCTATTAATGGATTTTATAGACATGGTTTTCTTTTGTCTCCAGAAATGGCAAAACGAGCAATGAAATTGGCATTGGAATAAAACATGCAAATATTTGTTAATGGTGAAACAGTCCAAACAGAAGTCACCTCTCTCAATCTCTTGCTTGAAGAATTGGGGTATGAAGGAAATTGGCTAGCAACTGCTGTTAACGCTGAGGTTATTCCCGTAGATGCACGAAGCCAATTTATCTTGCATGAAGGAGATAAAATTGAAATTTTAAGCCCAATGCAAGGAGGCTAAAACTATGCTGAATCTTTATGGACGACAATTCTCTTCCCGTCTTCTATTAGGTACAGCTCAATATCCTTCACCAGCAATCCTTCGTGATGCTATTCATAAATCGAATACAGAAATTGTAACTGTTTCCTTGCGCCGAGAAACGGCAAATGGAAAACAAGGTGGACAATTTTGGCAATTTCTTCAAGAACTGGGAGTAACAGTGCTTCCGAACACCGCAGGTTGTTATACTGTCAAAGAGGCCGTAACCACAGCGCAATTAGCACGAGATCTTTTTAAAACAGCTTGGATTAAACTCGAAGTCATCGGTAATCCAGACACCTTACAGCCAAATGTCTTTTCCTTAATCGAAGCCGCACAAATTTTAAATAATGAAGGTTTCAAAATTTTTGCTTATACAACAGATGATCTTATTGTTGCTGAAAAACTTGTAGACGTTGGTTGCCGTGTTATTATGCCTTGGTGCGCTCCTATCGGTTCTGCCAAAGGACCTCATAATACTGATGGATTGCGTTCTATCCGCGCTTACCTTCCTGATGTTACTCTTGTTATTGATGCCGGTATTGGACGCCCATCACATGCCGCTATTGCTATGGAACTCGGTTATGATGCGGTACTTCTTAACACCGCGGTTGCTAAAGCAGGTGATCCTGTCTTAATGGCTGAAGCATTTGCTAAAGCGATCCAGGCAGGACGTATGGGATATAAAGCAGGAATGCTGGAAGCACGCAATGTAGCAGTCCCTTCAACGCCAGTTATTGGAAAAGCAGTATTTTCATGAAACTGGATCCCTTTTACCTCATCGTTGATAACGCGGATTGGGTTGAACGTTTGGTCCCTCTTGGAGTTAAACTCGTACAATTGCGTATGAAACATGAAAATCCAAAAATAATCACTCAACATATTAAGCGCGCAAAAAACATATGCGATCAATTGGGAGCACAATTAATTATTAATGATTATTGGGAAATAGCCATTGATGAAAAGTGTCATTTTATTCATCTGGGACAAGAAGACCTAAGCAATGCTGATCTTCACGCAATTCGTAAAAGTGGTATAAAAGTTGGTCTGAGTACACATGATGAACAGGAATTGGATATCGCGCTCTCTGTTAATCCTGAGTATATTGCACTTGGTCCTATTTATCCGACAATCTTAAAAAAAATGAAATGGATGCCGCAAGGACTAGAAAAAATCAAACAATGGAAAAAGCGGATTGGTGCTTTACCTTTGGTTGGTATTGGTGGTTTAACACCTCAACGCGCAATTGGTGTTTTAAAAGCAGGAGCAAATAGTGCCGCTGTTGTGACCGATATTATTCTCCATAAAAAACCAGAAGAGCGTGTTAAACAATGGATAAAGATGACACACGCATGGCGTTGATACCTTCTCTTCTTATCGTTGCGGGCACTGATCCAACAGGGGGTGCTGGTGTTGTCCGTGATATAGAAACAGCTGCACATTTTAAAATAAAAGCAAATTTAGCAATCACTTGTGTTAATGTACAAGATGACAACCACGTTGTTGAAATTGTTCCAATGGATGGGGAAATCGTCGCCGCGCAAATGCGTATAGCTCTAGAAGCAAATCCCATAAGCGCGATAAAAATCGGTATGACAGGGACAAAAGCGATTATAGCAGCAATCTGTAACGTACTCAAAAACTATCCCCATATTCCAGTTATTCTGGATCCTGTACTTGGCGCTTCATCAGGTGGAAAACTAACAATGGAAACAATCATCGACACTATGATCGATAAACTGCTTCCTCATGTTGATCTTTTAACACCGAATAGAGAAGAACTCGCTCTTCTTAGCCAAAGTCCATTAGCATCTCATTATGAAGAAACAATACAACAAGCAAAAAAACTTCTGTCATTTGGTCCACGCTCTATATTGATAAAAGGCGGACATGCTGACGGTCCCCTTGCAATCGATAGCTTTATTGACAAAGATGAAATCATAAACATTTCTGCGCCACGCTTAACAGGAACAATGCGAGGAACAGGTTGTACCCTTTCCAGCGCTATTGCTGCACATTTGGCGCTAAATGAAACTATGACTGAAGCGGTAAAAAAAGCAAAAGCATATACCCACACATTACTTTTAAACCACTGTCACAAAGAGTCCTAAACTTAACGGCATTCTTATAATAAAATTAGCAACGAAAACATCATAAAGCTTGAAGAATAATTCTGTCTGCTCTATTCATGAGTGGATCGATGAGTAAGAAAAAATACAATGTTAAACCAAACTCAGTACTCAATCTCGTATGAAGAACTTCTGAGATTCTACAAAGAAAGTGGTGTTGATGGTGTGCTGACTGATGCACCCATTGACCGCTTTAGTCAACCAGAGAAAAAATTAAAGAAGGTAATTGACAGTCCTCATCACCAACAAGCACCACCTATCATAAAACAGCATAGCTCCCCATTGCCTCATTCCGATATTACGCAACACGCACTCTCAGCCGTAGAAATGGCAAAAAAGGCGAATACACTTGATGAATTAAAGTCTGCTCTTCTCGCTTTTAATGGCTGCTCCTTAAAACTGACAGCGAAAAACACCTGTTTTTCAGATGGAACAGCGGGAAGTGCACTCATGCTTATAGGAGAAGCACCAGGACGTGAGGAAGATATACAAGGTATTCCTTTTGTAGGAAAAGCTGGTATGCTGCTTAATAAAATACTCGCAGCAATCGGATTGACAAGACAAAATGTTTACATAACCAATACTATCCCATGGCGTCCACCAGGAAATCGCACACCAACACCAAGAGAAGTTGCATTATGCCGCCCTTTTGTTGAACGACATATTCAACTGGCTAAGCCCCGTGTCCTCATAGCACTAGGAGGCGTTGCTACGCAATTTCTTACCGGAACTCAAGATGGAATTATCCGAACAAGAGGAAAATGGCTCACCTATGTGGGGAAAGATGAGGTTGAAATACCTGTTATGCCAACTTTTCATCCCGCTTATCTGCTCAGAACTCCAAGTCAAAAAAAGCTTACATGGATAGACTTCTTAGAAGTAAAAAACCGCTTAAATAATCTCTCGTAATTCTTTAACCTTTACCCACCAATACACACATACTTTTTCGTTAATTCGCACTCTTAAAATATAAATCAGGAAAAAATTATGCAACAATCAGCCCCCCCCATGTATCGTTTAGAAGATTACCAACCAACACCTTACGCTATTCCTAAAACACAGCTTTATTTCCGTTTAGCACCAACAAAAACCTCTGTGACAGCAACATTGTTCATTGAAGCGCGCCAAAATACAAAAGAAAGAATGCCTCTTGTGCTTTCTGGTGATGATCTTACTCTCATTTCTGTTGCTATCAATGGAGAAGTATTATCTGAAAACGCTTATAAAAGCACGCCTTCACGTCTAGAAATTACAACCCCACCAGCAGCCCCTTTCACGTTGCAATTGGTCACAGAACTGAATCCTGAAAATAACCGCCAACTCATGGGACTTTATCTTTCAAACGGTGTCTATTGCACACAATGTGAATCGGAAGGTTTTCGTCGTATGACTTATTTTTACGATCGCCCAGACGTTCTTTCTACTTATACAGTAACAATTGAAGCGGATTCTCAGGAAATCCCTATCTTGCTTTCCAATGGCAATCTTGTGGAAACAGGAACTCTTGAGGATAACCGTCATTTTGCCACTTGGGAAGATCCTCATCCCAAACCATCATATCTCTTTGCTCTTGTTGGCGGTAATCTTGATAAATTGGAAGACCATTTTATCACTGTATCTGGTCGACGTATCGAACTTGGTATCTATGTTGAAAAAGGAAAAACCAAACGTGCAACCTACGCAATGGATGCTCTCAAACGCTCCATGCGTTGGGATGAACAACGCTTCGGGCGCGAATATGACCTTGATGTTTTCAATATTGTTGCTGTTTCCGACTTTAACATGGGTGCAATGGAAAACAAAGGGCTTAACATTTTTAATGATAAATATGTTCTGGCCGATCCTGAAACCGCAACCGATCAGGATTATAGAAATGTTGAACGCGTCATTGCACATGAATATTTCCATAATTGGACTGGTAATCGTATTACTTGTCGTGATTGGTTTCAGCTTTGTTTAAAAGAGGGCTTAACTGTCTACCGTGATCAAGAATTTTCCTCAGATCAAAATGTTCGTAGCCTACAGCGTATTGAAAATATAAAAACATTGAAAGCTCGGCAATTTACTGAAGATTCTGGACCACTTGCCCATCCTGTCCGCCCTCGCCAATATAGCCAAATCAATAACTTTTATACCGCAACCGTTTATGAAAAAGGTGCAGAAGTTGTTCGCATGGTACATACCATTTTAGGCCCTGCTCTTTTCCGTAAAGGTATGGATCTCTATTTTCAACGTCATGATGGACAAGCTTGCACAATTGAAGATTTCATTGCCTGTTTTGCTGAAGTCTCTGATCGAGACTTCTCACAATTCATGCTGTGGTATGAACAAGCCGGCACACCCCATGTAGAAATTGACCACCATTATAGTGATGGCGTTCTCACGATTCATGCAAAACAATATATTCCAACAACACCGCAACAAAATATAAAAAAACCTATGCTTATCCCTATCGCTTTTGGACTCTTAGGAGATAATGGAGAATCTCTCACCTATGAAACTGACGCGGATATTCAATCAGATACTATGCTTCTCTCCAAAGAAAACCAAACATTCATATTAAGAGGAGTGAGAGAAAAACCGGTTTTATCACTGCTTAGAGACTTCTCTGCGCCTATCAATCTACAAACTCCATGCAATGAAAGCGAACTCACCTTTCTTGCACAAAATGATAGCAATCAAATTAATCGCTGGCAGTCACTTAACCATTTGATGACGCAAGCCCTCATTCAAGCCATTCAAGATAAAACACCAGCAATAGTAGACATGCCCTCTGCCTTGCTAAAATTGACGGAAGCTATCATTAAAGATGAAAGCCTTGAACCAGAGTTTCGCGCATTTTGTTTAAGTTTACCGAGCGAAGTTGAGCTTGCCCATACAATTGGTAAAAATGTTGATCCAGAACGTATTCACCATGTGCGCAATCAGTATTTAGCTTCCCTTGCACATACACATCAAGAACTCTTCACAAAAGTTTATATGCAAATGGAGAGCAATGAGCCCTATTCACCAAGTACTGCACAAGCTGGAAAACGAGCATTACGGAATATAATACTCGACTACCTTTCCATAGCAGAAGCTCAACCAAATCGTGCTGCTACACAATATGCAACAGCTGATAATATGACTGACCGCATGGCTAGTATAACCACGTTAGTAAAACGCTTTAACGAAAGTGAGCAGGCGCAAAATGCCTTAAATGATTTTGAAAGCCGATATCAGCATGACCCTTTGGTTATGGATAAATGGTTCTCCATTCAAGCAATGGTTGCAGGTCTTTCAACACTCGATCATGTTCAAAAACTCATGCAGCATCCGCTCTTTTCAAAAGATAATCCCAATCGGGTACGAGCCTTGATTGGTGTCTTCGTCTCTCACAATCTCACGGGTTTTCATAGAGTTGATGGTGCCTCCTATGATTTTCTTTGCCAAATCATTTTGGAAATTGATAAAAAAAATCCACAACTTGCTTCATGGTTATTAACAACCATGCGCTCTTGGCGACAATTAGAGCCCATTCGGCAACAAAAACTTGAAACCGCATTAAAAACAATTGCAGCGGCTCCTCAATTGTCAAGCGATGTGGCTGATATCATCTCTCGTCTCCTCGCTTAAAGGTAAAAAAATATTTATAATCAGTATGTTACAATATCATTGATAAAATAATATCAAAGCATTACGCGAGTAATAATCCTCCTATAAACAGGTTCCTTCAACCTGTTTATAGGTCATTTTAAAGTTCCTTTTTATTTCCGTAATCCACACCCCATAAAAGTAAAATAGCTTTTTTTAAAAAAAGACTGGACAGAGGACTCCTGTTTTGATTCATTGCCCCTATGGGGTTACTATGAATATCGAAGCAGTTTTTAAATTACATTATTCCATAATTAAAGGAACTAGAAATGGCTAAATTGGACGCATATCATGCTCCAACGGAGGTATGTGCTGATTCAAAGTCGAGCGCTCAAAGTCACAAAGCGCGTACAGAGCGTACCGATCTGTTTTCTGGTTCAGCCTATCAAAAGCTTCTCTTTATTGAACCTTGGCTGCGTCGTTCACTTCCATTTGTAATTATTGCATTTCTTGTTGTGCTAGCCGTAACTCGTTTTGTGTTAATCTATGATTGGCGCAACACTCTTGATAAGAACACGCGTTCTACCATCACTCTCTTAGCTTCTCATATCACCAATACAATTGACCGTGACTTACTTGCCGCCACTCGACAAGGAAAAGCTGCTGCTCTTTCTCACAACCATTTACAAAATATTCTTACCAATTTTCGTAACAAAGGTTTTATCAAAAACAGCACTGTTATTGCTATTGTCGATCAAAAGGGAAATATTCTAGCTTCATCCAGTTCAGAGATAGTTTTAGGAAAACCTTTACAAGATTTCACTTCTGAAAGCATTGCTTTACGTTCTCTGGGACAAGACGCTGGAATCATGAAAATTACAATAGGAAAAGATACCCCTGCTCTCGCTTCATTCAGCCAAACAGAAAATAGACAATATGGTGTATTCATCAGTGAAAAAATGCAACATATTTACATAGAATGGCGGAAAATTCTCTCGTTAAATATAACTCTGTTCATAGGAACTAGCGGAGTTATCCTCGCTCTTCTCTATGCTTATTACAATCAAATTGTACGAGCACGTAAAACGGATCTTGTTTCAGAAAAAATTCAAAACCGCATTGATATGGCAATGATGCGTGGACGCTGTGGACTGTGGGACTGGAATATGGCTAGTGGACGTGTGTATTGGTCACGAGCAATGTATGAAATGCTCGGCTATGTGCCTCAAGATGCACTGCTGTCAATTTCCCAAATCACCGCCATTATTAATCCAAATGATGCGAACTTTTTTGATCTTGCTCAGGAATTAATGAGCGGTAAAAAAAAGCATATCGATATTAACGTTCCCATGCGCCATGCCGATGGCCATTATGTATGGATGCGCATTCGTGCCGAAGTTACTGAAGAAGAAGAACCCCATTTGGTTGGTATTTCCTTCGATATTAGTGAGCAGCGTCAATTCGCTGAACAAACAGCGCAAGCCGACCTTCGTATTCGTGATGCTATTGAAAATATTTCGGAATCTTTCGTCTTGTGGGATTCAGAGGGACGTTTAGTCATGTCCAACAGCAAATTTTGCGAATATGCTGCTATCCCTAAACAGGTTCTACAATCAGGCATCCAACGTGCAACCGTCGAAGCTATGGCTCGCCCTGCAATCAGTGAATATCCCCTCAAAGATGACGGCACTGGTAACTTAACCAGCATTCGCCAAACAGCAGACGGCTGTTGGCTCAAAATCAATGAACGGCGCACCCAAGATGGCGGACTTGTCTGTATTGGTACGGACATCTCGGAGCTTAAGCAACAACAAGAAAAATTTGAAGACAGTGAAAGACGTCTTTTTTCTTTCATTCAAGAACTCAAACGTGCACGAGGAAATGCTCAGCAACGTGCAACAGAAGTTGAAAAACTTAATAAAAGTCTGCAAGCAGAAAAAGAGCGCGCAGAAAGTGCAAACAAAGCTAAATCAGAATTTTTAGCCAATATGTCCCATGAATTGCGTACTCCACTTAATGCTATTCTCGGCTTTTCAGATATCATGTTGCAATCTACCTTTGGCCCTCTTGGTTCAGAACGCTATAAAGAGTATATGCACGATATTTACAATTCAGGAACTCATCTTCTAACACTCATCAATGATATTCTTGATATGTCTAAAATCGAAGCAGGTAGATTTACCCTTGATTGTAAAAATATCGATCTTGAGCCCATTATTAGCGAAGCAGTGCGAACACTCACACCACAGGCTCAAGAAAAAAATATTTCTGTTACAACAAACATTGCTCCAGAACTGCATGCAGAAGTTGATGGCCGTGCCATGAAACAAATCTTCCTTAATCTCATTTCGAATGCTGTTAAATTTACACCTTCTGGTGGCAGTATTGATGTCTGCGCTTTTCAGAAAAAAAACAATCTTGTCTTTAAAATTAAAGATACAGGAGTTGGTATTCCTCAATCAGCGATAAAAAAACTTGGACAACCTTTCGAACAAGTTGAAAATCAATTTACCAAAACGCATACCGGATCAGGACTTGGGTTGGCCATCTCACGATCTCTGTTAGAATTACACAAAGGGAAACTTGAAATCATCTCCAAAGAAATGAAAGGTACAACTGTAACAATTACAATGCCAATCAAAAAAAGTTAAATCTGTTTTAAATACCCTCTTTTTGTTCTCGTTGTAGCAAAATCTTTTTCCGCCCGACACCCCAGCGATAACCTGAAATAAAGCCATTTTTGCGCACCACACGGTGACAAGGAATAACCAACGCTAATTCGTTACACGCGCAAGCATTAGCAACTGCACGGAAAGCTTTAGGCATACCGATATGTTGTGCTAACTCTTCATAAGAAATTGTTTCACCACATGGTATTTTACATAATGCAGCCCAGACTTTTTGCTGAAAAACTGTGCCATTTATATCTAAGGGAAAATCATGTCGCCTTACCAACTTGGGCGTTTCTATCATTGCTATAATATGCGCAACTTCTCTCTTAAATATTCTGTTATCAGTCACTTGTTGCGCATCATCAAAGCGGATCGTAAATTCCTGTAACAATTGTTCTGTCGTATTTCCCAATGCTATATTGCAAATCCCTTTTTGAGTTTTTGCCACTAAAAGTCCTCCTATCGATACATTTTTAAGACAGAATATTCTCTTTTGGGAAATGTTCAGCATTATGACTCTCTTTATATTTTAAAAAGATTTTGAAACCCATAAATAAAATAAAGAAAGGGAATTTTCTCCTTACATTCTATAAGGCGAGGAAAAATCTTCCTGAAGTCATCTTCTTAACCATTGACGAAAAACTACATTGTAAAAGTTTTATGGAATAGCACAATAAGAAGCTAACCTGTTCTTTCAGTACTGAATTCTAATGAGTATAAGCAATCAGACCGATGACCATTTTAAAGCATGTAATTTTAGTATATTAGATACCAATGTACTAAACGTTTTTGCCTATAGCTTAAAAAAGTCGTTTATCCTTTGATATGAAGATATTAATCCATACTCCATATGAAAACATGAAAACACTTTCTGAAAGAAAAAAGGGGGAATCAGATAGTGCCGATGTATCGGTCATATCTAAAGAATACTCTACATTATCGGTATAACACGTGTTGAATTGTGTTATAAAGGTGATTTATTATCTCACAAATCCTGTATTTGCGTTTTTTATACTTTTTAGATGAAGAATTTTATAATAACAGAAATACAAAACAAGTTCCTAAAAAATAGAAAAGTGGATTCCACTAAAAATACTCCGAATAAGATTGACACCTCTCTTATAAAGAGAAAATTTTACAGCACATATCTAAAAAACAAAAGCCCCATTCTAAAATGGGACTTTCTGACAATTTAACCTACACAACAAATTAAAATTTGTACGCTACACCAGCACGGAAATCATTCGTTTTGTAACCAATTTCAATTTTATCATTTGCTAATTTCTTCTTACCATAATCTGAGTAACGATATTCCGCACGTACAATAAAATTATCAGTTATTGCAAAATCAAGACCACCTCCAAGGGTATAACCAACCATCTTTTTCTTCTCATCATGCAACAAATCAAAAGCACCAGCTGTATTGTCTGCCTTCTCATAAATATTTCGAAGCTGCGTATAAGCAACGCCGCCTGCGACATAAGGCATTATACGATCAGTCGAAAAACCAATTCGCACGCGCGTAGCACCAAACCATTTTTGTTTTAAAGTATGATGCACAATTTGATCAGATGCCGCCCCATCTTCTTCCGTAGGCTCTTCTGCTCGAATCATTCTTGCTCGTTTTTCTGATGCTTCTTCGGTTTTCTCTTTCCCCGGTGCCTTAACATCTTTTGTGTCTTTTTTATCAGACCACATTATATCCGTATCAATACCTATAATAACACCATTATCTACATCAACATTATAACCTGCATAAATACCACCTACGAAACCAGAAAGTTTAGGCAAAAACTCCTTTCCAACTGGAGTCCAGTTTCCTGTATCCTTACCTTTTAAATAACTTGAAGTAGTCTTACCTGAAAAACCACCAATCTGGCCCCCAAGGTAAAAACCTGACCAAGAAAAGGACGGAGCTGCAATAACAGGTGCTGCTGGCTGTTCAGGAACTACAACGTCCGCTGCCTGTACTGCAGAAACTGAAGTTAAAATAAAAACAGATGTTGTGATTAAATATTTTGTAGTCATAATTGCTCCCCTAAAAGCTAATGTGACACATAATACCGCGGATGGTTTCATATTTTTTTCAAAAAATCTGTAGCAAAAATATCACAGTTGCAAAAAAAATGAAATTTTAATGGCAAAGTGTAAGCAACTTTAAACAGAATATGATACGAAAATTGTTTGGTTCTTTATATCTTGGCTCGAAAATTATCTTATTAAAAATTTTCATAGACCGTATATCTTTTTAGCATTGCTCGGCACTGTTCGAATAGCCGTAACATCATATTTGAAAGAAAATGAGGATTTCTAACACGGTAAATAAAGCTTCTTACCCCACTTTGCTCGATATGTTTCCGTGGTCAAAATGCATAAGATAAACTTATGAAAGCAACAATTTATAAAAAAATATTTTTTCAATAAATTACTGATTTGGTATATTATTTTTTTACATCCCGTCATAAATTTTTTGATATTTTATCTAGAAACCATGTGCAATTTTCTCATAAATTAGCATGGAGCATGTCAAGCTTTTATTACCTGTGTGAAAACTAAACGTACGGTTTGCCCCATCTCTTCGATTAATTTTTCAATACGAGGCAAATCAGGTTCTCCAACACTGCTTAACAAAAGATCGCTTAATCCAAGTGGTATATCATTAGGATTAAGAGCTTCGTTTAAGCAAAGGCGTATAATTTGACTTAAATTTGTATAGAGATCATAGGCGCGACGTAAATCAGAAATAAATGATTGATTAAGAAAACTGTTTGGTAAACGCGCTAAAATATCTGCTGTCGTCGCTCCAATTTGAAACTCAATCACGTGAGTAACAACAGCAAATTGAGCAATGAATTCTAGATCCATGATACCACCAAGCATAGTTTTTAAATCCCATTTATTTTCCGGTGGTTTTTCTTTTTCAATCAACGTACGCATGTCACGCACTGCTTTTGTAACGCTTTTCTTATCACGAGAAAAAGCAATAATTGTACAAACTTCATTTTCTAATTTTTGCAAAAAATCAGCATCCCCAGCAACACCCCGCGCCCGTGTTAAAGCAAGATGTTCCCATATCCACGCTTGCCCGCGATAATATTTCCTAAAAAATTGAAAAGAAACAGCAACAGGCCCCTTATTGCCTAATGGACGCAATCTTAAATCAACAGCATAAAGAATACCTTGGCTTGTAGGAGTAGATAAAGCCGCAACAAAACGCTGTGCTAAACGGGTGTAATATTGAGAAACATAAAGCGGCTTCTCCCCATCAGATATTTCTGCATCCTCATCATGTTCATAAAGAAAAATAAGATCAACATCCGAACCCGCCGTTAATTCACGACTTCCAAGCTTCCCCATCCCCAATATGCCAACACGCCCACCTTTAATACTACCATGAAGACGAGAAAAATCCTCTTGGACAGCAGTAAACGTTTTTACAATTATAAGATCAGCAAGTGCAGTAAATGCAAAACCTGCTCTATTTCCCGTAATTGCACCATTCAAAATCCGAATACCAATCAAAAAACGTTGCTCATCAGCGAAAATCCTTAAGTGATCGAGAATTTCTTCATAAGAAATTACGTCTTCAAGAAAATATTCAAGTCGATTTTCTAAATAAGTTCTTGTTGGCAACTCCGAAAAAATTTTTGGATCCAGCATTCCATCAAAAACATGTGGTTTTCGTGTAATAATTTCCGCAAGACGTGGAGCAGCTCCCATGATAAGCACCAACATATCCAACAAAGAGGGATTAGACTGCAATAAACTAAAAAGCTGTATTCCTGAAGGCAACCCCTGTAAAAAACTATCAAAACGCAACATTGCTTCATCGGCTCGTTTTGTTGCGCCAAAAGCTTTCAAAAGCGCTGGGGTTAATTCTGTTAATCTCTCACGTGCTTCAGCAGATTGAGTCGCTTTATAACGCCCACAATGAAGTGTGCGCATAATACGACAAATATCACTTGCTCTTTCAAAACCTAAACGGCTTAATGTTATTAATGTCTCCGGATCATCTTTTTCACCTGTAAAAACTAAATTTCCAATTTCTAAACCAAGCTCTTGCTCGTTCTCAAATAGCGCTGCATAATGTCTTTCAACGACCTGAAGCGTTTTTAATAAATCGCGGATAAAGCTGCTAGTCTCTTGATAGCCCATCAAATATGCAACACTCGTAAATTGCAAAACATCATTGGGGAGAAGATGCGTTTGTTCATCTGCAAGCATCTGAATACGGTGTTCCACATTTCGTAAAAAAGCATAACTTTTTACAAGATTATCTTTCGTTTTCTCACTGATCCAACCAAGCGTGTGAAGTTCTTCTAACATTGCAACTGTCTGACGTCCCCGTAATTGGGGAAAGCGTCCACCAGCAATGAGTTGTTGTGTCTGAACAAAAAACTCAATCTCACGAATACCACCTCGTCCTAATTTTACATTATGACCATAAGCAGCAATTTGACCATAATTTTTATACGCATGGATTTGACGTTTAATCGAATGGATATCAGCAATCGCGGCATAATCTAAATATTTCCGCCACACATAAGGAAAAAGCTCTTTGAGAAAGTTAACGCCTGCCCTTTTATCGCCAGCAACTGGACGTGCTTTAATCATAGCTGCTCTTTCCCAATTTTGTCCACGCCCCTCGTAATAACGCAACGCAGTCCTTACCGGTAAAGCCAAAGGGGTCGAACCTGGATCTGGTCGAAGCCGAAAATCAAGACGAAAAACATATCCATCTGCAGTACGTTCTTGAAGAATACGGATCAATCGGCGTACCATTTTAGAAAATACATCGATACTTTCAGAAAGAGCACCAATATGCGGTGACGTCTCATCAATGAAAACAATAAGATCAATATCTGAAGAATAATTAAGTTCTCCTGCCCCTAATTTTCCCATCCCTAAAATGATTAAACCACAATCTTTTTCTGGATCATCACGGTTTGATAAACTTATCTTACCATGATCATGTGCTTCTCTTAAAAGAAAACGGAGAGCCACACTTAATATTACTTCTCCCAAACGGGTCAACCAAGCACATGAAATTTCGTGAGTAAAAACACCACTCAAATCAGCTAAAGCAATGAGGATATGTGCTTCCCGTTTTTTGTGTCTTAAAGCAGCCATCAATGAAATTTCATGTATAGATTCATCTTTATCGATGAGCGCAATATCATCTATAATTTCTCTTAGCCTTGTCTCTATATCAACATTCAATAGGGGACTAAGATACGATGGATTAGCGATTAAAACCTCCCGCAAAAAAGGAGATAAGGTCATAACCGCGCTTATAAAATCAGTCTGCTTTCCCTTGTCTGAAAGGTAAGAAACTAGCGATTCTAAATTTTCTTTTCTCGCTTGTTCTTCAATAGCTTTCAACCATTGAGAACCACTCTCATTAAGAGGACATAAAGGGAGAAGCTGTGTTTTTAAAAAAGCATTTTCCATCTGCACTCCCCTCAAAAGCATTTTGCTTTCCTTTTTATTGTCTTATACTCAAAAAAAATTGGTGTTACGTATAAAAAGAGCAAAAATACCTTTTAAGGAAATAATAAAACAGCCCTAAGTCCTGGATTTGCATTTTCAAGTAATAGTTCCCCCCCATGCAGTTTCATAACAGCTTTTGCTATACTTAAACCAATACCAAAACCAGGCTGTGTACGACTTTCTTCAAGGCGAACAAATCGTTCTGTTACTTTTTCACGTTTATCCGCTGCAATTCCTGGACCATTATCGCTAACAACAACCAACAAATGTTCACCACGATATTCCATCGATAAGCAAACCTTCGCCTTCCTTCCATCTTTAGATGCATATTTAATCGCATTATCAATAAGATTAAAAATCGATTGCGCAATAAGCTCACGATTTAACTTAAGCTCTTTATCAAATGTATCCCCTAACCAAAGTAAAACACCTGACTCTTCAGCAAAAGGTTCATAAAGTTCAACAGCATCTTCAAGGATTAGCTTCATATTCATCATCTCAAGATGCTCAATTGTACTGCTGGCTTCAATGCGGGAAATCATTAAAATAGCATTAAAAGTGCGAATGAGCTGATCTGATTCAGCAATAACATTCTCCAATACTTGTCGATATTCAAATCCTGTCTTTTGTCCTGAAAGCGCTTCTTCAGCGCGATTTCTAAAACGCGTCAGCGGGGTTTTAAGATCATGAGCAATATTATCCGATACTTGACGCAAACCAATATTTAATTCCTCAATGCGATCTAACATAACATTAAGATTAGCCGATAATCGATCAAACTCATCGCCCACTCCTGAAACAGGTAAACGTCCACTGAAATCACCCTCCATCAAGCGCTGCGATGCAGCCGTTACATGATCAATCCTCTGCAATGCCCGCCTTCCAACAAAAAACCATATGAGTAAAGCCCCCGCCACCATTGCTGCAAGAGCAATCATTATAGCTTTACGAATAACCGCCACAAATCGTTCCGGTTCATCCAAATCACGACCGACAAGAAGCTTCATACTATTGGGTAAATCAACAACAATAGCTAAAGCACGATGTTCGCTTGTTGTGCCAAGTTCTCCAAAACGTGAATACAAAAAAGAATTAGAAAAAAAGCCATTATGTTTCAGGAGTCCAACCTCGATACGCGCAACATTCCCCGCTAAAATGCGCCCCATAGGATCTGTAACAAGATAAAGGAAAGCTCCTGGTTGTCGTGAACGGTAATCAATAGTGCGCATCAATAAAGGGAGACCACCATAATTATAAGCGCTTTCGATACGTTCTAACTCTTCACGCAGAGCTTGTTCAGTTTGCTCTGTTAACAATGAAGCAGAAAACGCCGTCATATAAATAGAAAGCCCTGTTGCAACTAACCCAAACAGTAAAATATAAAGTGCAGAAAGCCTTAGCGCAGTTGTGCGCATTATACTGATTAAACGATTCATATTTTTTTGTCTGATGCTCTCAGCATATAACCAGCTCCACGCACAGTATGGAGAAGCGGAACATCAAAATCTTTTTCAATCTTTGCTCTCAACCGCGATATATGGACATCAATCACATTTGTTTGCGGATCAAAATGGTAATCCCAAACATTCTCTAAAAGCATAGTGCGTGTAACAACCTGACCAGCATATCGCATCAAATATTCAAGTAAACGAAACTCTCGTGGTTGAAGTATAATATTTTTATCACCCCGTTTCACTGTATGTGCTAACCGATCAAGCTCAAGATTGCCTACGCAATAAACAGTTTCTGCCTCTTTAGGATTTTTCCGCCGTTGCAATACTTCAACGCGAGCAAGAAGCTCTGAAAACGCATAAGGCTTTGTTAAATAATCATCCCCCCCTGCACGCAAACCCATCACACGATCATTCACTTGCCCTAAAGCTGAAAGGATAAGAACCGGTGTTTCATTACCTTTAGAACGCAATTCAGTAATAATAGAGAGACCATCACGATGCAAAAGCATCCGATCAATAACCATAACATCATAATTTTCTGTTTCAGCTAAAGCATATCCAGTATCTCCATCATACGCAACATCAACTGAATGTCCTACCTCCAAAAAAGCTTTCTCAAGATAACGCCCCGTCTCATGATCATCTTCAATAACGAGTATTTTCATAAAACGCATCTCCGTTATTTTATCAAATACCGTTGGAGGACAGAAGTCTACAAAACCTCTGCCCTACCACAAAGTATTATTTTTTTAAAATTGGAAGGGGAACAAAACGATTCTGCCCATTTGTTTGCACTTGTAGGAGTATGGCTGTTCGCCCTATTTTTTGAGCATTCTTTATTGTCGTGGTAATATCAGATATCTTTTTAACAGCTTTATTATTCACTGTTACAATCACATCACCAGGGCGTATTCCTTTATCTGCAGCATCGGAATCTGAATCAACATCAGTTACGACCAAGCCTAAACCATCATCAGAAGGAGTAACAATCAAACCATAATCTTCCAATGTTTCATCTGAATCACTCCGCTTATTCGAATATTTTGAAGCCTCTTTTTCGCCTTCATCTTCAGGCATTGAAGTCAATTTAACTTTAATACTTTCCTCTTTACCAGATCTCAAAATACCTATGGACACCGTTTCTCCTGGTTTAATACTTGCAATACGTTTTCCCAGATCACGGGTATCATTAATCTTTTCATCATTCACTGAAATAATTACATCACCAGCCTTGATACCAGCCTTTGCTGCTGGCCCTTTTAAGGTATCAGTAACTAAAGCGCCTTTGGCCTCTTTTAAACCTATCGAGTCAGAAATTTCCTTCGTTACAGGCTGTATCTGAACCCCAAGCCAACCACGCTGAACTGAACCTTTTTCAATAAGTTGCTGCACAACCTGCTTCGCTGTCCCTGCCGGAATAGCAAAAGCAATTCCTACGTTTCCTCCAGAAGGAGAAAAAATCGCTGTATTAACTCCAACAACCTTTCCATTAAGATCAAAAGTTGGACCACCAGAGTTTCCTCTATTCACAGCAGCATCAATCTGAATAAAATCCCCATAAGCACCAGTACCAATATCACGTCCACGCGCCGAAACAATACCTGCTGTTACAGTTCCACCAAAGCCAAATGGATTACCGATAGCAACAACCCAATCACCAACGCGAAGCTTTAAATCATCACCAAAATCAACATACGAAAATTTTCTTTTGTCATTTACTTTCAATACTGCAAGGTCAGTTGGTAAATCTGTCCCAACGAGCTTTGCGTCCAATTCTGTACCGTCATCAAGAACGACAGAATAACTTTTGCCGTCAGCAATCACATGATTATTAGTCACAATATAACCATCAGACGAAATAAAAAAACCCGATCCAAAAGCTATAGGATGAAGTTTATGCGAACGCTGTGAAAACTTTTTTTTAGGTCTATCAAGCTCATAAAACTCTTTAAAAAACCTTTTCAAAGGATGTTGATCTGGTAATTGGTCAATGCCCGGACCACTAAAAAAATTGCTAAAGGACCATTCTTCTTTCTTTTTATCACCCTTCACTTGCACTGCAACAACCGCAGATTTTACTTTAGAAACAAGATCTGCAAACCCTTCCTGTTGCGCTAACGAAGTCAATACAGAATTTGCACGAGCCTCTGTCGTCCACAAGCTTGATCCACATCCACTAAAAAACAACGCAGCCTCCAAAGCCGCAGAAAAACTTACTGCCGCTAATGTTGTGAAAAAAGTTTTTTTAACCATTTGGTATACGCTCCTATTCAGTCATATTTTTTTACCAGATCCCGATCACTTATAAAACACTAGACCTTACCATTTCCTGTCTAAATTATTAAAATTTTGTAAGATTTAAAGTCACAACAATGCACAGTTATCAATAAAGCTGAATTCCTAATTTCAACGACCTCATTTTTCTTCATGTAACATCTCTTTTAACCCAGTGGTATTTTGGGCTGTTTTTTTATCAGCATTTAAAGTAATTATTTTTTTATATCTGTATCGTCTTATCCGAAAAAAGATAATACTTGCGCTCATGGTGATAATGATCAAAGGTGATAACCATAAAAAACAAGTTGTTTTATTAAATGGTGGTTTCAAGAGGATAAATACACCATATCGCTCAACGAGAAAATCAATCACTTGCTGATCGCTCTCTCCCATTTTCAGTCGTTCACGGATCAAAAGCCGTAAATCACGTGCCAGTACAGCATCTGAATCATCAATTGATTGGTTTTGGCAAACTGGGCAACGCAGATATGATGAAATCTCACGCGCACGTGCTTCCAAAGCTTTATCCTGTAAAATTTCATCTGGCTCCACTGCTCTCGCTAACGGCAGAAAAAAAAGAGTGACTAAAAAAAGCAAAGTCCAAAACAGTCCCTTTGTCATCTCAATGCCTTTTCAACAAATTTAAAGCAAAAGGCTATACGTCGATGTAACTCAATACGAAACCAATACCCCAAAAGAGAAAGACAGCCCCCCATAGCCATCATCAATCCCCCTAACCAAACACAAATCACGTAAGGCTTCCACCAGATATGCACAACAAGTCCCTGATCATCTATATGTCTCGGCACAATATATAACTGAGATAAGCCATGATTTTGAATACCAACTTCCGTTGTTGACGTATTCTGACTTGAATAAAATCGCTTTGATGCCATTACATTACGAACTGCATTTGTATTTTCATATATTTTAAAATTAAACTCCATTGCAGAATAATTCGGTCCAGCGCCTTCATGCACTTTTTCAAAGCAAATCGTTTTATCTGCTATTGTAACCCTATCTCCTACATGCATCGTTAGAATACGCTCTTGTGAGAAAGTCGCAACACAGGTAATACCAAACAATGTAATGCCTAAGCCCATATGCGCCATTGCAGTGCCAAAAACGGACCATGGTAATCCAATGAATCTCTTAACCCTAACCGACAAGGCTATCTTCCGATGTCCACTCTTTCCCCAAAGATCAGCTAAACTGGCTAAAAAAACAAAAGCTGAAAGCCCTACCCCTAAAGCTGCCAAAATATCGCGCAAAGACGCTGCATAAAATGTTATAAAACAAGTTGCACAAACTAATATAAAAACAAACCACAATCGCTCAACAACCGCAAGAAAATCACCACGTTTCCATGCCATCATTGATCCAAAAGGAACTGACAACAATAATAACACCATTAAAGGCCCACAGGTAAGGTTGAAAAAAACAGCACCTACAGAAATTCTTTGTCCAGTGAATGCTTCAATAAAATAAGGATAGAGTGTACCAATTAATACTGTTGTTGTTATTGTTGTAAGAAATAAATTATTTAAAACAATAAAACCTTCACGCGAAATTGGCTGAAATAATTTCCCTGCTTTCAAAACAGGTATGCGAAACGCCAAGAGAAGAAAAGCTCCTCCCGTGAAAAAGAATAGAAATGCAAGAATTACCCCACCACGTGCTGGATCAACAGCAAAACTATGAACAGACATTAAGAGACCCGAACGAACAAGAAAAGTTCCCATTAAAGAAAGAGAAAAAGTCAGAAGTGCCAAAAATAAAGTCCAACTTTTCAATGTCTCCCGCTTTTCAAGAACAAGAGCAGAATGTAAAAGGGCCGTTCCTGAAAGCCAAGGCATAAACGAAACATTTTCAACTGGATCCCAAAACCAATAGCCCCCCCATCCCAACTCATAATAAGCCCAATAGGACCCAACCGTAATACCCAATGTCAAAAAACACCAAGAAAGAAGAACCCAAGGACGTACCCAACGTGCCCACTCCCCATCGACATGCCCCCTAATCAATGCAGCTATTGCAAAAGAAAAACAAAGTGAAAAACCAACATAACCTAAATAAAGAAGTGGTGGATGAATTGCCAAAGCGATATCCTGTAAAAGAGGATTAAGATCATTTCCCTGCAATGCTGGTGGATTAACACGTAAAAATGGGTTCGATACAAAAAGAATAAATAAAAGAAAAGCGCTTGTAATCCAACTTTGGCATATTAAAACGAGTGCCTTAAATTGTTCTGGCAAATGTTGGCTAAATAATGCCATCAATGTACTAAAAAAAGCGAGACTTAAAACCCATAACAACATGGATCCTTCATGGTTTCCCCAAACACCGGTGATTTTATACAGCAGCGGTTTTTCTGAATGAGAATTCTCAACAACATTCAAAACAGAAAAATCAGATACGATATGGGCATGAACAATAATCAAAAAACATAAGAGTAGTAATGCAAAAGTGATATATGTTAAGGGAATTACTGTCTGCATCAACGAACGCTCTTCCCACCAAACACCCAAAGCCGGTAAAAATGCCTCTAATAAACTCACTGCAAACGCTGCGGCTAAAAAAATATGACCCAGTTCAACAAGCACGATCGAATTATTTCTCCATACTGTTATGTTTGTTCAAGCGATCAGCTGTTTCTTTAGACATATAAGTTTCATCATGTTTTGCCAAAACACGCTTACCAATAAAAAAACCCCGTTCATCAAAATACCCTTCCACGATAACACCTTGCCCTTCACGAAAAAGATCAGGTAAAATACCATCAAAAATAACTTTTTCGTGTTTTGCATTATCCGTTACGAAAAAAGTAACTTTCATCTTCCCAAGATATTGAACCGTTCCTTTCTCAACAAAACCGCCTAAACGCAAAGAGCGCCCCATGAGAATATCTTCTTTTGTAATTTCAGAAGGCATCCGAAAAAAACTCACCGCATTACGCATTGCGTACATGATAAGACTTGTCGCAATTCCCACAACAAAAAAGCATAAGAAAATCATCAGCAACCGGTTTTTTTTCCGCTGCTTTAAAATAACTTTCAATGAAGGAGAATTCTTAAAAGATTGACTGTTCATAGACACTCTACGAAAAATACTTTTATAAATGCGTTGTATAAACATTCATTCATTATTCTTATGCCTTATTTTTTAAGAGCCTCGCATATCTTGTATACCGGGACAACTTCTTATCCAATATCCCTAACCTCCTGAATGTTTCTCTCCTAGTTTTAATGATCTTAAACTGGACATACTCACTTTCTGAGTATTTTATTTTGATAAATCACGTAACTGAATTATCTTCTCTTCAACACGCAATCGCCCTACAAAATCCTTAGGCATTGTATCAAGAAAATTTTCTAAAAACTGCACTGCCTGTACAGACTTACCCTCTTGGCGAAGCGCTTCAGCTAACAATAAACGAGGATAAAAATCATTTGGCGCCAAATCCGCAGCCTTTTGAAAAGCATTTTCTGCTTCTTGCGTAATCATTCCCTCCTCATAACCAACTAATGCTAAACCATACCCCACAAGTCTTGGAGCTGTTTCTCCATTTAAGCGAAGTGCATCTAAATAAATGTTCACAGCATCCTGAAAATGACCTTCCTCGAGGTATCCTACTGCCAACGCGTCCGCTAACCTTCCATCATTAGGTGTACGAAGAAAAAGCACATGCAAACGAACAAGTTGTTCATGCTTATTGAGCGCCTTTGGATCCTTATCCATTAACTCACTAAAAAAATAACTTTTAACTTCTGGATTGCCTGTTAAAGCATAAATGCTCCATGTCATAAGAAGAACAAACAAAATACCAAGAGCTTTAATAGTTCGTATAGTTTTACAATGCTTGCAAAACTTATCAGATTCAACCAGACGCATACAACTTCTGTAAATATTAGTAGCTGAAATGCACCTATTTGGGGGAGATTCACAGTTAAAATGCAACGAGAAAAAAAGAGAAATCGTTAACAAAATAAAAAAAAGTGCAACCAAAATTAACAATAGCATAGCACGTTGGTACCGACACAAGAATTAAAAAACGTAATCAATGATCCTACCCCTCTCATTCGTTAGAACATTGACGTAAAATGATAGAATACTACTTTTTCACATATGGAATTGTAGAGTTTACCATCAATTTTTTCTAAAAGCTTATTTCTCTATTCTCATTACAGATAAATACCGGCCTAAAAATCCTGCAATCATTCCCTGCTTCACGCATTATGTGCACAAATATTACTCCATTCTTACAAATTTTAATATATACATGCCCTGAATAAGAAATAAAATACGTTTATCTCCTTGGTAATAAAACTTTTGCACATAACCCGCCAAAGTCAGAACGCGATAAGAAAAGATTTCCGCCATATTCGTTGACCATATCTGAAACAATCGCTAATCCTAAACCTGTCCCCGGCTTACTTTCATCAAACCGCCAACCTCTTTTTAAAGCTTCATCAATTTGTTCTTCTGTTAAACCAGAACCATCATCTTCTACAAGAATACTAAAGAATTTTGCTTCTTCAACATTTTCTTCTAAACAACAGGAGATCAGAACTTTTGTATGAGACCACTCAGCAGCATTTTCAATCAAATTTCCTACAACTTCCTCTAAATCTTCCCGTTCACCAGAAAAAACAATATCATCGATATCCATAACAAATTGAAACTGTTTTTCAGGGTTAAGCTTTTCCATAACCCGTACCAAACGATCAATCACTCCGCGAACAGATGTGTGATAAACAACACTGTCGCATTGTGCTGCAATCCGTGCACGCTGAAGATAATGATTTATTTGACTCTGTATTATTTGCGTTTGTTCTCTCAACAAAATCGCTTGTTCTCCATACATCTTATCAACTTCATTCATAATCACTGACAGAGGCGTCTTCAATGAATGAGCAAGATTACCAACCTGTGTGCGAAACCGTTCAATAATACGCTGATTATTATTGATAAGGGCATTCATCTCTTGTGCTAGCGGCATAACCTCGCTTACTAAGTCTGTATTCACGTAGTGAACCCTGCCTTCGCGAATATCATTCAATGCGCGTCGAATAAGCTTCAAAGGTTGAAAACTAAAAAACATAATAGCAATGTTAATAAGAACACTACCTATACCAAAACTCCACAAAAAAATTTGCAAAGTTCGCTTAAATTCCTGCACCTGTGCATGCGCTTCATCAATATTCCCAACGAGTCGAAAACGCGCAATGTGATTGCGATTATCAAGAACAACATCACTCTCTATCACTTGTAACTTCTGACCGTTGTTTCCCTTTATCCGATAAGAACGAAAGAATTTATTGTCAAAAGGTATATCGGTATCGCTGGGTGAAAATATTTTCCCAGTTCCTAATGATGGAGATGTCAGTCTTCCTTGTAGATTAGGTGATACAGAAACGACTTCCCAATACCACCCCGATGTTGGATCTGAATAACGAATATCATCAATCCCAAAACTTCCTTTCAAATTCCCATCAGATGATACAGTCACTGTCGCAATAAGACTGTAAAGTTGAGCAGAAAGGATACGCTCTAGATTTTGTTCACTTGAACGCTGATAAAATAAAATACTGACGGCAGAAATCGATGAAAGCGAAATAACGACCCATAATGTTGATAAAATCATAACACGTAAGCTAAGAGATTTACCAATAAGAAAAATCATCCTCCTAAGCGAGCCCTTATTCTTTAGAACTCTCATTGATCACCTAGCTTTTTCACTCTATAGCCCAATCCACGAATGGTCTCAATTAAATCCACTCCTAGCTTTTTACGTAATCGTCCTACAAAAACTTCAACCGTATTCGAATCCTTGTCAAAATCCTGATCATAAAGATGTTCGGTAAGCTCCGTCCTTGAAACCACCCTCTCACAATGATGCATGAGATACGAAAGAAGTCTGAATTCATAGGAAGTTAATTTAATCAACTGATCATTAACAAAAACACGAGAAGTTTTGGTATCCAACCAAACCTCACCACAACATAACGTACTCGTCGCATGGCCTGCAGCTCGACGAATTAACGCCCGCAACCGCGCCATCACTTCCTCTAAATGGAATGGCTTAACAACATAATCGTCAGCACCAGCATCAATACCAAGAACCTTATCAGACCAGCGATCTCGCGCTGTTAGCACTAAAACAGGCATCAAATGCCCTTCTTTGCGCCATTTTTCAATAACACTAATCCCATCTAAATATGGCAAACCTATATCAAGAATTACCGCATCATAAGACTCTGTGCTTCCTAAAAAATAAGCCTCTTCACCATCAAAAGCGCTATCCGAAACATATCCCGCACTTTTCACAGCTTCCGCTAATTGATGATGGAGATTCCGATCATCTTCAACAATTAAAATACGCATCACAACATCTGCTAAATACTAATCAGCGGGAACCGAAACTTCAACACGGCGCAGCTTTTTACCCTCACGGGCAGGCACAATGACCACAACCACACATATATTTCTTCCATCCTGAACAATGGGGGTGGAACGTACTAATACCCCACTCTGTTGGACAGCAACTTTCTTACCTACTTCAACACATTCAGTGGCCCATACAGAATCCGCACCAAGAAGAACAGCTATTATTATAAATAAAAAAGATTTTTTCATCATAGATATTTTATAATCTACTGTAGATGAATATAGAATGAATAATGTTTTTGTCTATTCAAAAATCACACAGAAAAATATATAATATCCCTCCATGCAACAAAATAATGTGTGAATGTTATCCCGAACTCTCATGATTTCAAAATAAAATCCTCTTAAAGATCACATAAAAATTGGAAGAGAAAATCTACAATAAATAAAACATTGTCGTAATTCTAAAATAAATTCTTTCTGTGTTGATACTATAGCAAAAAATTCTCTTCACTCCATATAATTATGACAGATTTGTTTCGTTCTATCATTTTGCAACAGGCTCTCTTTTAAATGTTTCATTTTTTTAAAAAAAAGAAAGCACAACACAATAAACCATTTCAGAGTCCTGCACTCATTGAATTAGATGCACGGTTAGACACTGCACTTTATCGCATCCGCTCTACCAATAGTGCCTTCTGGAATAAGGCAAAAATCGCCTCACAGTGTTTTCATATCCGAGGGTGGAAACGATTTATTGTCGAACTTCTTGATGAAATAATGACATTAGGATTGATTGCTTTTACTCTCTTCACCATAAATGGTATTTCTATTTTTGAATTAACTAAAAAAGACTGGTCTTCTCCCAAGAAGTTTTCCATTCTTTTTCTAGATCGGTATGGAAATCCCATCGGTCACCGTGGCGCATCACCAGCTGCGTCTGTTCCCATTGAAGAAATGCCTGATTATCTTATTAAAGCGGTTCTTGCAACAGAGGACCGTCGTTTCTTCGATCACTGGGGCATTGATTTGTATGGACTCACGCGAGCAATTGCAAAAAATATGCAGGCTAAAAATGTGGTTCAAGGTGGTTCGACCCTTACACAACAACTGGCTAAAAATTTGTTCTTAACAAATGAAAGAACCATAACACGCAAAATAAAGGAGGCTTATCTTGCCCTTTGGTTAGAGGCAAATTTTAGCAAAAAGCAGATTTTGCAACTTTATCTTGATCGGGCATACATGGGAGGAAATAATTTTGGTATAGCAGCAGCTGCAAAATTTTATTTCGATAAAAATATACGCAATGTATCCCTTAGCGAATCCGCTATGTTAGCAGGCCTCTTCAAAGCTCCAACCAAATATGCTCCTCATAATAACTTGCTTGCCGCTCAAACACGTGCCAATGTAGTGCTTTCTAACCTTGTCGATAGCGGATTTATAACTAAAAGCCAAATTATCAACGCTCACCGCCATCCTGCCAGTGCTCTCAAAAAAATAAAAAACAGTCAGCCTGATTATTTTCTTGATTGGGTATTCGAAGAAATCAAAAAAATGAATGACCAACTTCCAAGCCGTGCTTTGATCATTCAAACCACTCTTGATCCAGATATTCAAAAAGCTGCAGAGGAATCCATCGCCTATCATTTACATCAATACGGTCAGCAATACCGTGTAACACAAGCTGCTACCGTCATACTCGATAATAACGGAGCTGTGTGTGCAATTGTTGGGGGATTGGATTATAGTAAAAGCCAATTTAACCGAGCAACACAAGGCGGACGACAACCCGGTTCTTCATTTAAACCCTATGTTTACGCAGCCGCAATGGAACGTGGTCTATCTCCCTCAACAATAGTCTTAGATGCCCCCATCAATTGGGGAGGTTGGTCACCCAAAAATAATTCCGGTCATTATCTCGGTAAAATCGATTTAGCAACTGCTTTAGCCTTTTCTATCAATACAGTGCCTGTCTATCTTACCTATCAATATCTTAACCGCGATACCCAACCAATCATAGATCTGATCAAAGATATGGGGATTCATGCGCATATTTTATCACACAAAACTATGGTTCTAGGCACATCCAATATGACACCAATGGATCAAGCAACCGGTTTTAATGTCTTTGCTAATGGAGGCATGGCTGGAAATCGCCATGGTTTCACACAAATCAGCACAACAGATGGGCATGTGGTATGGGACTTCGAGCATAACCGTGATAAAATACATCGAGTACTCAGCAAACAATCAGCAGCTTATATGAATCAAATGATGGTTGGTGTTACAACACGAGGATCAGGTAAGCGTGCTGCTCTCCCCATGACCCTTGTTGCTGGAAAAACTGGAACATCACAATCCTATCGCGATGCGTGGTTTGTCGGTTTTACCGGTAATTATACTGGAGCTGTATGGATGGGCAATGATAATTTTTCACCAATGAATCGTGCTTTTGGTGGCGGTGTTCCTGCCATGATATGGCACAGTATCATGCTCGCTGCACACCAAAATATAATGCTTAAACAGCTCTATGGTGTTGAAAACTCTCTCCTCCCTTATCAGCCACCACCCCTCCCTTCCCATAGTGATTTTGAGCTTACACCCCAAATACCTCACACGCTCTCCCCTGAAACATTGAATATTGTGCGGATGATTAACAAAGATCTGAAAAAGACATCTGCAATCTCTTTGAAATTGGAAAATTGGGAGCTTTAACACATTGAATTCAAAATATTCTAGAATGTTTGTTAACATCGCCATTCCCTTTTTCATCTTCGCTTTTTCCATTTTTTTGGGAACACTTAGTGTTGATTATGTACTCAATTCCTTTAATCATTTTGGACGTTTTACAATTGGAGAATGGAGTGCTTACCCAGAAGCAGGAACCGCCAACACTGATCCCTATACCCGTGCACGCACTGCCAAAAGAGGCGAAGTTTCAATTGGGCGCACAGAAGGGCTTATTTTTCAACTTTGGAAAGATAACCATGGGCGTCCATTACGCCCCCATTGCCATTATTTGCTCAAAGGACACATCCCTGAAACACGTCTCTTCACCCTTTATACAGCTGACAAATCCCTCAAACCTTATACTTCATCCAAGGAAATACCTTTCGAACTCTATACCAACAATATTACCTATGAACGTGATGGCTCATTGCGTATCAACATCGCACCTACACCACAAATTGGCAATTGGCTTGCAACGGTCAGTCAAAAAGAATTCGGACTTATTCTTACTTTGTACGATACCTCAATCATCTCTGCAACGGCATTACAAAAACTTACGATGCCCTCTGTAGAACAAATTCCAACAGGACAAAAAAACTGTGACTAGATTTATTCACACCGCACTTCTTGCGAGCATCGGTGCTATCATTGTTCATATTTGCGTTTTATTTCTAACGCCCTATTGGGCAAAAAATAATATATGGACAGAACTTAAAAAATCCAGAAATCCTTATCAATTTGTTGACTTGGATGCCCACAATCCTATTCAGAAGATTACTGATCCGCTTTTTCTTGTTAAAGTCTGCAGATTTAATCTGGACAATGGCCCTGTTCACTTAAAAGCTTTGAAGACAAGCCAATTTTGGTCACTCGCTGCCTACACACACGACGGAATTATTTTCTACAACCTTAATGACCGAACAGCCCCTGATGCGACTCTCGATCTTATCATTGGAAAACCTATACAAATCATAGAACTCAAAAAATCAAAGTCTACAAGAAATACAAATTCAGTTTTAGTCGCTCAAAATTTGAATGAAGGTTTTGCACTCTTACGCATCTTTGCTCCCTCGTTACTTACAAAAAAAGAAAGCGAAGCCTTTTTTTCATCTGCAACCTGTCGCATGTTCAATGGATGAAAATCACACTACTTTCCGCCTGACAACGGCTCTATTTTTCAAGAGTAGACAAAAATGACCCCAAACTCAGATTCAAACACAATCAGCTAAATATGAGAATGAGAACACAATCCTTATGCCAACGTTAAATCACCTGATTTTTTCTTGAGATAAAAATCATTAAAAATAATCCGTACAACGCGCTTTTTTTGAAGCACTCATCTGCTACAGAATGATGTGCACTGAGTGAACATATTGATAAAAACTGTGAAATAAATGCGATCTGTATCACATCTAAACGGTATTGTGCTTGATAGGAAACATCACCTCAAGCAAAAAGTAATAAATGAGAATAAAATACCAAAATTGTGGATAAACACACGCATCGTAAAGCTTGTAATTTAAGTTTATTTTTATGTTGTTACAGCTATTTTCCATAAAGTTTAATCAATCTATAGGGGTGATGACAGTTACCGAAATGAATTAGTGAAGATAAGCATTGGGAACTGATGGAAGACAGAGCATCCTTGACCTTAAAAATAAGTGCTTTACTTTTGTCATAGGACTGGAAACTTTCTGTGAGATAGGAAATCTAAAAGAAACTTTGCTTCTGGTCCATGGTTAAGGGGAAAAGAGCTTCATGAAGAAGACATATGTTCGGTTAATCTCGAGGGCAGCAGTGTGGTCCCCCCGTTTTGGTGGATTGGCATTTTTGATTTTGTTATTTTCAATCCTTTTACAGCGCTTTTCCGTAATTGACGTAACTGACTTCATCATTTTAATAATCATTTCTGCTTGCTGTGTCGCTATTTCTCTTTTTCTTGCTGTAAAAGCACTTTACAGCTTGTGGGTGCATGGTGCTCTGGGTGGAATGAAAGCTTTAAAAGGTATCATTTATTCATTAATAACAGCTACACCATTAGTGCTCTTTTTTGGATTTTGGTTTGCTTTTCCAGCACTTCATGATGTTTCCACTGATACACAAAACCCACCCGCTTTTTTTCGCACAATACGCCCCAACGATGCTTTACCGCTTAAGAATATTTTGACTGAGCAAGCAACATTACAGATGTCGGAATGGCCAGAAATGTCAGGACGTCGTTATGATGGTTCACCTGAGCGTATTCGCGAATCCGTTCTCAATGTTTTAGCAGCCTACGATTGGCCTATTGTAGCGCAACGAAAGTTTAAAGGTGAAGATGATGCACTTTATATTGAAACAATGGCAAAAACTTTTTACCTTGGGTTTATTTCGGACATTGTCATACGTTTAACCGATGAAGGCGATACAACTTTTGTTGATATGCGTTCTGCTTCGCGTTATTTGCCAAGAGATTTGGGGACGAATGCTGCTTTTATTATCGATTTTATGGATGCCCTTGATACAGAAATCGCCTCACTTCCTCTTTCTCAAGATGATGAGTAGAGGCTAGAAGTATAGTAAGTTACATTTACTAAATCAGCTTATTTCAAAAATAAATCTTGAGACGTGCAAAAACGAACAGATCAGTTATCGTCTCTCGACGGCCATAAGCATTACTGACAAGTTCTTTGGACACCCAAAAGCAACTTATAGCCTCTTTTTAGCGCGTGACATATAGATAAAATATTTGAATTCAAATTCTAAACTTAAATACTATAATTGATTTTACATATATTTTTTATGCCCAGAAATCTCATCATAAGAATAGGCAAGAAGACTTCTCTAATAAGGAAATTAAGCATTTTGTACAAGCTTATTTTTCCAATGAAAATAGAAAAATATATCTTCATCAAGAAAGATGAAATACATTTATCATAAAATATGATGCATATGTAATATAGTTACAGAAAAAATCAATAATAAAATACACATAAATTCATCTGTATTTTACAATAAATGATTATTGCAATTTCATAAAGAAATTTCATAATAATAAAACAAAAATTATATATAATTACAAATAATAGAAACTTATTTAAATAAAAATAATTTTTTTATAAAACATAATTTAAATATAAATACTAATATATAATATATTTAAACGCAATATAAATAAAACAAAACGCCAAAAATAACAAAAAGAACCCCCAAAATGTCTTAATCGCTTCCTTTATACTATTTTTCCAACTGTCACCACTGTATCTATAAATTAATGAAAATATAAAAACAAATATTGAAAATAATATATCAAAAACATTATTATATAAAGAGAATGAATAATCATTTTTCATATAAATAACGTATACAAATAAAAACTGTTATAGAAAGTAATATAACAAATATAATGAACAAAAATGTGCTTAACAACATTTTTTTCACAATTTCTTTGTTACTATAACCTTTAAATTTATACCGTAAAAACATGGCATAGAAAAATATAAAGAAAGAACATGTATAAGATAATAATTCTGCAATAATACGAATAATATCACTCATAAAAAATCCAAATTAAAAATATACAAAAACAATAAATATTAACATATATTATATCGTATAAAAAATAATAAATTAAAATAATATAAAAAATGAATTTATTCTTATAATTATTTAATTTTAATATTTTTTCATTACATAATTTAGATACATAATACAATTTAAATAAATATACTTAAACAAAAAATGCAAAAAACAATTCATAAAATATATTAAAAATATAGATAACAAATAAAACTTCCAAATTAATCTATAATTATAAATTAATAATGAATAATCATTGTTCATAGAAATAACGTATATAAATAAAAAATGTTATAGAAAATAATATAACGAACAAAAATATTCTTAACAAAATTTTTTTCCAAATTTCTTTTCTATTATAACCTTTAGATTTATAATATGAAAACAATGTATAGAAAAACATAAATAAAGCACCTATAGAAAACAGTAATTCTACAATAATACGAATAAGATCATTCATAAAAAAAATCCAAATTAAATATATAATTTTGTAAAATTATGCACCTAAACCTTCCTGTCAAGCTTGTAGACACATAATTATGCCTACAAGCTTGTTCATTTTAGAAATATCTGCTAATCTTTATATTAGCGATAACATGCATAGGCTGTATTTCCTATACCTGTGGCAAATCCTACTGTAGAGCCAACTCTTCCTCCTAACAACAGACCTTCCGCAGCGCCTATTGGTCCTCCAACTGACCCCCCCATAAGTCCACCAATTACCACTCCCATATCATGTCCCGTATGTCCCATTAAAAATCCTGCAGAGAGATAATCTCCAACAGTACACCCAGGCCGTGATCCACCACTTGAAAAATTCATTGATGAAACATTTGACCAAGTATTAGAAAAACTAGAACCAAATGAACCAAACATATAACTCCTCCCTTATCTATTAAAATAACGTATCATCATGATACATGATAAAGCTGATAGCATGCATTTTAGACAAATGTCAAACCTCTTTTAAATAATAGTCATAAAAATACACATAAATTGATAAAGACATTATGTGTATATAATTAAAATACAAAGTATATTTTTAATAAATAAATATTTTTTTATTTACAATACTACAAAAATATGTGACATCAATCAAAATCTTCTTTTAACAAAATAATAAAAATTAAATGAGAAATTCACCCGAAAAGCTAATATCCTTCTCTTGGTTTACTCAAACCACCAAGAAATATATTCATTATGTCATTGAACTTAGTCTAGTGGCCATTGTCTTGCGCTTACTTGGCTTGGTGAATCCTTTTATTTTCCAAGCGATTATCGACCGCATCTTGCCCTTTCAGCGTGCGGAAAGTCTTTATGCTATCGTTATCCTTATGATTGCTATCATGCTGTTTAGCACTGCTCTTAGCTCTCTCTCCGGCTATTTAGGAGCTTATTTAGCAAATCGGCTGACTCTAGAATTTGCGCGTCGTATTTACACCCATGTATTAAGCCTCTCCTTGCCTGTTTTACGCACTTGGCAAGTAGGGGAGCTGTTCACGCGAATCGGAGAGGTTGATACAATTCGTGGTTTTTTAACAGGAACCATTGCAACAACTGTGCTGAATGTTCTGTTCGCCATCATTTATCTTGCAGCACTTTTTTCTATCAGTCCGCAACTCACCTTCATCGTTCTTATTGTTTTACCCTTACAAATGGGTTCTTTAGCATTGGTCGGCCCTTTTTTACGCCGCCAATTACGCCGTGCTTTCACCCTGCAAGCAGCCCATCAATCGCGTCTCATTGAAAGTTTTACGAATCTTGAAACCATCAAAGCGCATGTAAAGGAACCAGCCCATACAATACGCATGCAAGAAACTTTAACTCGTAGTTTAGATCAAAGCCTTACAACCAGTAAATTGCATCTTCTCAATGGAGCCATGAGCCACATTTTTGGTGATCTTTTCACTATTTTTATTATCTTTTTTGGTGCTCAAGCAGTTCTTCAAAACCAAATCACACTAGGGCAACTTATTGCCTTTCATCTCCTCGCTGGCAATGTTTCTGGGCCGATCTTAAGCCTTGCCTCTTTATGGGAAGAATGGCAGCACTTAAAAATCTCTCGCCTTCGTTTGGGCGATATTCTTAACGCCCCATCAGAATGGGAAGAAGAAAAGCCTCCCCTTCAGCTTACCACAATGCCTCATCTTGAAGCCAACGATCTCTGTTTTTCTTATGCAGATAAGCCCATTATCAATCATCTTGATGTCTGCTTACAACCTGGACAACCGATTATGTTGCTTGGTCCTTCAGGTTGTGGAAAAACAACCTTGGCTAAACTCCTTTGCAGTCTCTACCACCCAACAAGCGGAAAAATATTGATTAACGCCCAACCTTTACAGAATTTTGATGTCCGTAGCGTGCGTGAAACAATCGCGTATTTTCCCCAAAATCCTTGCCTTTTTTCCGGAACCATTCTTGAGAATATGCTTCTTTCCAAACCAAATGCCACAAAAGATGAAATCGACACTGCTCTGTATGCAAGTGCTTGCCAAGATTTGATTGCTCAGTTGCCTCAAGGACTGGAGACACAAGTAGGAGAGCAAGGTGGTTTTTTATCAGGTGGTCAGCGCCAACGCTTGGCTTTGGCTTGTTTCTTTCTGATAAACCCAAGCCTTCTTATTTTGGATGAACCTACTTCCGCATTGGATGACACTGTCAGTGCACAAATTGTTGAGCATTTATATAAACTTTCGCAAGAACGTATCGTTCTTGTTATTACCCACAAACGTGATCTTTTTCCTCAGCATGCAACTGTCTTAAACTTCACTGATCTGGAGGCAAAAAATGGCGGATAAAACAGCTCGTTTACGCCCTTTGTCACCAACACTTCATATGGTGGTTGCTGTTTTGATTGCTTTATTCCTCTTTATTGTGATCGGAAGCTTTATCGCAAAAACAGAGATTGTTGCACGGGGGCAAGGAAGTGTTATTCCCACCGCTTACGTTCAGCTGGTCCAAGCGCAAAATACAGGTCGCATTGAGCAAATTCTGGTAAAAGAAGGGCAATTTGTTCATCAAGGTGATCTCCTTATTCAATTAGATCAGCGCGAAGCCCTCAATGAGCGCGCACGTGTTCAAGCAGATATCGCGCAACAAACCCTTCAAGCACAAATCGCAACTGCTATTTTAACAGCTTTGCGTGAAAGTGATCCTTTGGATAAAGATTTCGTGACCAAAGGGCTTGCCTATCTGCCAGCCCCTTCTTCTGGCAAAAAGACTGCAAGAATGGAAGGGGAAAAACTCATTAGCGCTACCCTTCAATCTCTTCAAGATAAATTAAGAGCGCTAAAAGCACAGGCGGATCGCGTCGAACGCAGCGGTGCAACACAACATGCGCAATTAGACAGATTAGAAGATGATCTTCAATTAAGCCAAGGAAAACTAAAAGCCGCAAAAAGCCTGATGGAAACAAAAGTCATTAGCCAAGCCATCTATTTAGAGCGTTTACATGACCTTAAAAATGTCGAGCATGAAATTTTAACCAATCAAAGGCGCTTAGAAGAAAATACTGCCGAAATAAACACCCTCCGCCAACAACGGCAAAGTCTTATTTCCGATGAAATCGCCCGCTATCGCCAACTTTCGCGTGAAACAGAACTGAATCTTCAAGGATTAAAAGCAAAGCTTGATAGCACCCAATACCATCTTGACCACTTATCACTCTATGCACCTGTTGATGGACGTATTGATGATTTAAGTATCCATACTTTGGGCGGCTTTGTAGAGGCTGGTAAAACGCTCATGCGTATTGTCCCTGGTGCGGGCGGTCTCATTGTTGAAGCGTTTTTTGATAATCGAGATATTGGTTTTTTAGAAAAGGGCCAACGTGCTTACATCAAGTTTTCTGCCTTTCCACCTGAACGTTTCGGTGTTATCCACGGCACAGTCGTTAATGTAGGCGCTACAGCGCGCTATAATAAAGAAATTAATGGCGCCTACGCGGTTTTAATCAAAATCGACCAAGATCATATCACTTTGAATAATAAACAACTTAAATTTATCCCCGGTATGACTGTCACAGCTGATGTCATCACAGCAAAACGGCGTCTTATTTCCTATTTCTTTGAGCCTATTACCAAAATTTTAGAACAATCTCTAAAGGAAAGATAATGTGTGAATGAAAATCCTTCGCCATCACTCATAGACCCTCTTACAGCGTTAGGAGCTATGACGGTTTTAATGCTTACATCTCCCTTATACCGCCGCTGGCGAATTTGGGATATTGAACGCAACATAGGACCAGCCTTACAAACTGGGCAATACAAGCTCTATAAAAATGAGAATGGAGAATTTTGTGGCTTTATCACCTGGGCTTTTTTAGATGAGAAAAATCATCAATCTATGCTTGAAAAGGGAGAATTTTTACCCGATGCCAATTGGAAAGGTGGAGAGTATATGTGGTTTATTGATTGTGTTGCACCCTATGGACATGCTGCTGGGATGGTACGTGACATGCAACGGCATGTGTTTCCTCATCAGCAATATTGCTACGCTGTTCGTCGTAATGAAGAAGGTGGAATACGGAAAATTACCCGCTGGTGTTGCTATAGAGAGAAAAATCCATCTGAGTAGTTTTTGTAAATCAATTGAAAATGAATCTTTTGAGATCTTTCTCTCCCATACCCTCCAAGATTTCCGAAAATCAATTTTTGGGGAATATTTACTTATTGATCAAGCTGATTACACGGTCTAAAGGCGCTATAGTGATATTTTTAGCGTAACAGCCTGATATAAATGATTATGGACAGTCTAGCGGATTAGTTATGCCTTTTAAAACCCGTTAAAATCCCTCCATTATCCTTGCGCTTTACTTAATCCAACATCATGCCTTTTAAGACCAAAAGAGCAAATTTTGAAACCATAGTGCCCCAAACCTATCAAACGAGGAACAGATTATCATAATGCTTCAGAAGTCAACAAGTTTAAAGCCATTTTTATTCCCGCATAGCAGCGCATGCTATCTTTCATCTTATTGCTGATTTTAGCCGCTATTTAAACCGTTACCAAAGCATTTTATACGTAAAATGAATTTTTATCATCTTACCACTTAAAGTTTTTAAGCAGCAAAGTAAGCTCCCTAGATAATCATCATCACAATACAGAAAACCTTTTATGGAACAATAAACAGCCTAAAATATCGAAAAGGACATTGGCACATATCAAGATAGATCTCTCCAGCCAAAACGATCCAAAGAACTGACTGAATACCAAGATCTGAGCCATATGCATGGGGCAAAAAATATTAATGAACCAACGCTACCAACGCTGAGAATTCTAAAGAACAAAAAACAAAGGTTTAGAAATAATGCGGTGAGGATGAATACCTCCCCCTTAAGAATATTGCGCTATAGTAAGATTGAATTGGTGCAACTGTTTCCTTTTATGAGGGCATATTGGGTGAATAACAAATACAGCGAGAACTAAAAAACAGCACAGAGATTGATTAAGAAAGTGAGTAACTGTTCATCCACCAATGTAGGAGCAACAATTTGATAGTCAAAGCGCTTTTCGGCTTAACCCAAGACAATACAACACTGTTTCCAAAAGTTCTGATAGGATGCAATCCGTAACAAAAACTTGTGCTTCTTAACACCTCTAAACTCGCGCCTCTAAAACAAGGGCGGATCCTTTGTCAGTTGTAAATATAAAGCGATTAGCAACCAAATCAGTTAAAAAACTAAAAAGGTTCAGGAGTGACGGAAAATACATTAATTGAACAAAGGTTTTAAAATTCCCGAGCTTATATATATTAATTTTATTAAAGATTGGCTGGGGTACCTGGATTCGAACCAGGGAATGCCGGTACCAAAAACCGGTGCCTTACCGCTTGGCTATACCCCAAAAAAAAGAACATGCCCACATCCACTCGCGTACCTTATAGCGATTCCCGTGAGGGTGTGCAATATCTGAAAATCAAAGCTCTGATTTTTTTATCATAAAGTTTTCAAGTCTTATTCGTGTCACATTGATGCAAAATTCGTAACAAAAACTTGTACTTACTTTATACATCTAAAACAAGAACTGCTTATCTGTTAATTATTTTGCATTTTTCGTCTTTTGCCATTTTATCTTCCCATGCCATTGTCTACTGACAATAAAAAGTTAAATTTGTATTTTGGACGTATTGAACAATCAGCATCGATTATGGCTTATTATAACGTCTTTTCTTAACGCATTCAAACCCAAACTATTCAAATGCAATAATACATCTTGAACGTATTAGATCATCGTAGCAAATCCCATTTTTGGCTCATACGTGTAAAATGTCGATTATACTCGACTTATGAGATATTGTAAATTTGTGCAAAAAAATCAATGAGACCTACAAAAAAAAGCCGCTTCTACCCCTTTGAAAAACTGTGATAAAAACGATGACATACTTAGTGACACATAGGCTCATAAAACCTTTGCAAAAATAAGTGAAGACATTCGCATAATATTCAAGAAATATTTTAAGGAATATATGCACCAACTGAGTGCTATTTAAGTTCCTTTTCATTCCTTATATGAAAAGATGAGCATTAAAATTAAATTGTACACACAATATTCAATGTTTGCTTTTAGATGCTGTAAATGGCAAATTAGATTTGTGGAGTGAGCTTAACAATTAGAATCGAGGAGATTTTTAGATGGCTTTTGAATTGGCCGAGTTGCCTTATGACTATGATGCCCTTTCACCTTATATGTCACGCGAAACGCTTGAATATCACCATGATAAGCATCACCTTGCTTATCTTACCAATACCAACAATTTTGTGAAAGATTTAGGCTTAGAAAATGAAAGCCTTGAAAATATTGTCAAAAATAGCTTTGGACAGAATATTGGTTTGTTTAATAACGCAGCCCAATACTACAATCATAACCATTTTTGGCATTGGATGAAAAAAGGTGGAGGTGGTCAAAAACTGCCTGAAAAATTAGCAAAGGCTATTGAATCTGATCTGGGCGGGTATGATAAGTTCCGCGCAGATTTTATTGCTGCTGCCAGTGCCCAATTTGGTTCTGGATGGGCATGGGTTGCTGTTAAAGACGGCAAACTTGAAATTATGAAAACCCCTAATGGTGAAAATCCTTTGGTCCATGATGCTAAACCTATTCTGGGTGTTGATGTGTGGGAACATTCCTATTACATTGACTATCGCAATGCACGCCCGAAATATCTTGAAGCTTTTGTGGATAATTTAATTAATTGGGACTATGTTTTAAAACTTTATGAAGATTGCAAACTTTAAGCTGTTTGCATAATTTTATTGTATCAGTGGCTCCATAATTTATCAAGCTATGGAGCCCGTGAGAAAAAATAGGGTTCAAATTAACAGGAATTTTTTCCTATTATTTTTAGGATATATGCGTAAATATACGCGACTTCTTCCAACTTTGAAAAACGCCCAGCCGCCCCTGCATGGCCTGAATCCATATTAATGCGTAATAAAATTGCATTATCGTCCGTCTTTAAATCGCGTAATTTTGCCACCCATTTTGCAGGCTCCCAGTAAGTTACACGAGGATCAGTTAATCCTGCAATCGCAAGAATAGAAGGATATTTTTGCGCTTTCACATTATCGTAGGGTGAATAAGAGGCTATAAGATTATAATCTTCTTGTGATGCAAGAGGATTTCCCCATTCAGTCCATTCTGGGGGTGTTAGTGGCAGAGAATCATCTAACATAGTTGTTAGAACATCAACAAAAGGCACATTCGCTACGATCCCTGCAAAATCCTGTGGAGCTATATTTGCGATAGCGCCCATCAACATACCTCCTGCAGAGCCACCGTGGGCGATAAGCCTGTCATGATCCGTGAATTTATTGTTTACAAGATAGCGTCCACAAACAATAAAATCTGTAAAGGTGTTGTGTTTAAAGAGGTGTTTTCCTTTTTCATACCATGAGACTCCTTTTTCTTTTCCTCCACGAATATGAGCAATGGCATAAATAAAACCTCTATTAACTAAAGAAAGTACATTGCTATTGAAACTGGCAGGAATGGAGATGCCATAGGCACCATAACCATAGAGAAGACAAGGCGCACTGCCATTTAGAGTCGTCGTTTTATGATAAAAAAGTGAGATAGGGATTTTCTCACCATCTTCTGCGGTTGCCATAATACGCCGCGTTACATAGTCATCTTTATTATGTCCCGAAGGAATTGTTTGCGTTTTTAAGAGAATCCGTTTGCGACTTTTTATCTCATAATCAAAAACTTGATCAGGTGTTGTCATTGATGAATAGGAAAAGCGTATCGTTTGGCTATCATATTCTGCCGCACCTTGTAGCCCTAAGGAATATGCTTCTTCTGTAAAAGAAATGGAATGAATTTCTCGAGTGGTACGCTCCATTACTTTTATACGAGGAAGCCCTTCAAAACGTTCAAGCCAAATAAGAAAATCTTGATAAGCATCATGAGACAGTATCAAGCATCCAAGCTGATGTGGTATAAGCTCAGACCAATTTTCTGACTGTGGAGATGTGTATGGCGCTACCATGATTTTAAAGTCTTTTGCGTTATCTAAATTGGTAAGAATATAAAAGACATCACCACCTTCTGTAAGTGAATATTCAATACCTTTTTGTCGCTTCCGTACACATTGAGGAGCCGTAAATGGCGCTTCAGCAGAGATCAGCCAAATTTCTGACGTTTCATGATCATGAATGTTAATATAAATAATGTCATTAAGTTTAGAACCGCTTACGTGTAAAAAAAATCCTGGATTATCTTCACGAAAAATGAGCTTATCTTCCGATTGTTCGGTGTTTAATCGGTGATAATAAAGCTCCGAAGGACGGTGGTTTTCATCCATCTTAGTATAGAAAAAACCTTCAGATTTAGCATCCCACACAATCTGTCCAGATGTATCAGTAATTGTCTCCGTATAGTCAGACAATGTTTCTAAATTGCGAATTTTAGCTTTGTAAAATTCTGATCCTTTGTCATCGTAGGTCCATACAACATGTGTATGATCAGGAGATTCTTGAACTGAACCAAAATTGAAATATTCCTTCCCTTCAGCCAAAACATCACCATTCAGGTACACGTTTTTTTCTCCTCCATTCCTTGGGGTACGAAAATAATGTGGTTGCTGTCCGCCGGTAACATAAGAAAATCCATAAGCAAAAGGGCCATGTTTTACAGGAACCGAACTGTCATCTTCGAGGAGGCGGCTCTTCATTTCGGCAAAAAGCAAATCTTGTAATGACTTTGTATCAGCCATTTGAGCAGCCTGATAAGCATTTTCTTTTTCAAGATGATTCCTAATCTTTTCATCAAGACAGCTAGGATTTTTAAAAACATCTTGCCAATTAGATGCACGCAACCAGTGATAAGGATCGTCGCGACAAATACCGTGATACATATCTTTATAAACAATTTTGGATGCTTTGGGTGGAAGTATAGAAGAGCTAAACATATACGATCCTATGCTAAAATATGTTAATGGGTTTGTTTATATGTTAGAAATATACCACTTATGCAAGTGTGCAAATCTATAAGTCCCGCTCACTTGCAAACATATGGTTGCAGTATCCTCCCAATTACCTATGCACTTTGTGCTGAGTACATATTATAAAGTATTTCCTTTTACGAAGATAACGCCGTTTTTTATAAACAAGTTAAGAAAATTAAAATGTTGGGTAGCAGAATTGAATTTTTTGTTAAACGATAGAATTGGTTTCTGGACATACACAATAAAATTTAATTTACGATAGAAATATATTTTAAATATAGGTATTATAAAATTAGGAAATAAAAGATTCTTTGGTTCTATGACAATATATAAGTTATATCATTCCAGTATTTATTGTTCTATGGTATGATACATATCTTTCATAGAATTTAATTATTTTATCAAATCATCA
Organism: Bartonella jaculi; assembly: GCF_039543045.1. Taxonomy (NCBI): domain Bacteria; kingdom Pseudomonadati; phylum Pseudomonadota; class Alphaproteobacteria; order Hyphomicrobiales; family Bartonellaceae; genus Bartonella; species Bartonella jaculi. Next base: position 97,267 of record NZ_BAABIZ010000001.1, on the reverse strand, counting down.
TCTTCTGTTTAAATTTATAAATTAATTTTAACATATTTACTACGATTAAGAAAAGATAATCTCATGACAACAAACATATAATTTAAAATTATAAAAAATAAACTGTAAAAATATAATATATAAAACAAATTAATTATTTTATATATTATATTTTTAAATTTAACTGTTTTATATCTATGCTCTCTAAAATAAATAAATTCATTCTATATTATTTTTTATATTTATGATATATTTCATTTTCATAGATGATATTTCGTCTAAAAAACTATATACCAGCAAGAAAGAAATTGTTTCTTCCTCTCTTATATTATGACAAAAAGTGGGTATTTATTTGATTTTTTTGTGTTTTGGCGATTTTGTAGAATAATTGAATTGACAAAAAAGATTTTTGTACAATATGAAACCTACGTGCATGGGATCTCTGTATTGGAGTATGAGTGCCAATGACATCTCGATTTTAACTTAAAGGAAAAAAGAATGGAACATCGTCCAGTCTTAGAGACTGAAAGCAATTTAGTTATTACATTAGTTGCTGATATTGTTGCTGCATACGTAAGTAATAATTCAATCCGACCGACTGAAGTGCCAAGTTTGATTGCTGATGTTCATGCTGCTTTTCGTAAAGCAGGGAACGTAGAGTTGACAGAAGTCGAAGTCGAAAAGCAAAGACCTGCCGTTAACCCAAAACGTTCAATCTTTCCCGATTATCTCATCTGCCTTGAGGACGGAAAAAAGTTTAAATCTTTGAAGCGTCATCTCATGACACATTATGGAATGTTGCCAGAGGAGTATCGTGAAAAATGGCAGTTGGACAGTTCTTATCCTATGGTTGCACCTAATTATGCAAAGGCACGCTCAGCTTTGGCGAAGGAAATGGGGCTTGGACGCAAAAGTAAACGTAAGAAAACCAAGTAATCGCGTTTTTTTAAAAAGTGATGCCTCCAGTATTAAAGGTGCTTCCCCAGAAAATATGTTTTCTGTGAAAGCTGTGTGAGGTTTTTGCTACGAGGATTTTGTTCTTATACGTAACTCTCATTACGAATTCGTTCAATCATCGATTTCAGACCATTTGATCGTTGTGGTGTGAGATTTTCGTTTAAACCAAGTGTGTTAAAGAGTCCTTCAGCATCGGCATTGCGAATTTCAGAGGCTTTTTTCCCCGAATAGAAGGCGAGAAGAATATAGATGAGTCCACGCACAATGTGGGCATCAGAATCACCTTGAAACGTTAATGTAGGATTTTCGGAATTATCACGCAAAGATAAAAGCCACACTTGGCTCACACAACCAGGAACTTTGTGGGCATCATTGCGGGCACTTTCTGGAAAAGGCGGTAACTCGTGGCCAAGTTCAATTACATAACGGTAACGATCTTCCCAATTATCCAGAAGAGAAAAATTTTCTATAATATCATCGATTGTTTCCGCCATAACCTCAGTCCTGTCTTATCTTGTTTTGTTTTTTGATGCTCATTTTCATGCATTTTGTTAACAGAATAAGTGTTTATTCCTCTTAGTAGAAACCAATAGTGCACATTAAAAACTTTTGTTTCAAGGGAGTGTGAAATGATTCTATTTTTGTGTGGAATTTTGTGTATCCACCTTGGGAGAAGTACTTTCGCGTTGAGACATATTCTTGTCAGCTAATATATTGCCGAGATACTCGTAAGTTACTCTTGCACCATAACGTGCGCGTTCACTAAGTGAACTTAGAAAAGATTTTCCAACTTTGCAGGATTCTGTATTACGTTCACAGAATGTTCCTAAATCATTTAGAGTTTCTTTAAAAGCAGTCATCATATCACTCGTTGTTGTCTCACTCTCTCTTTCAGTAGAAAAATGATTGTTACTTGGCTTTGCTGCAAAAAATGAAATGACAACAAAAACAAAAAACAAAAAAAATGATAATTTTATTAAAAAACGTATCATGGATAGACAGTGTATTACAATTGAAAATAGAAACAAAAGGAGCAGTTTATGCTCTTTTTATTGATAAAAAATTTATAAAATTCGTGTTTTATGAGATGGAATATTCATGTGTCAAATTTGTATCATTAACTCTGTTATAATAATCATATGATGCAGCTATGCAGAGGCAAAATGCATTTCTTTTGTTAGAATCTGTGCTCCTAACTCCCTAATCCAGAGAGCAATTGAAGCATAAACGAATGATCCCATAAAAAGAAGCTCTTTTGTTTAATCGCCAGAAGATATATCCGAAGTGGTTGGAATTATTGGAGATAACCTTCCATAGAAGGGCGTTTTTTGTAAAACTGTTCATCATCATTCTACAGTATTTTCTTATTTGTGCGTGAAAGAAGGATAGTGATACAATTTTGTCTCCTCACCCCTTCTCTCCGTGTATCTGAACATAACTTTTATTAGCAATACTTTGTGTATCTTCAAACCCTATAAAAAGCTGAAATACTTGAATTATATCATTCCATTTCCTCAGAGTAAGCACAAAACGTAAAGATCAGCACTAAGGCATATATCACAACATGATTCTTTGTGGTAAATTTTCTCGTTTCTCTTCCCAAAACTTCCTTTTTATGCTGACCGCATCTATACCGCTTGGCACAAGAATTCATAATGTTTATGGATGCTACACCACTTATCGAAAATAAAGGTAGAAGACTCTCACCACCGTTAAAACACCTAAACACTTTCAACAAAACGGTGGGGATGGTTTTGAGCCCTCACGCATATCTCGAAAGCTTATACCCAATGAAGATCAAATCTTTTGCCACTCCACGTACTTAATGTCATATCTCTCCATGCTAACACGCCTATTCTTCACAAATGAAACGTTAGTACCACTTTATCTTTTATCCAAAGCTTATTGAAGATACAAAACCTAGCAACTTAATATCAAATTTGCGTAGTCAAAGAGGAATTATTCAAGACACATGGGCTTAAAATTTTATTATAATATTCTATCACGCTATAATGAAAGTAAATATACTGTGATAGAGAAAAACTATAAGCTGATAACTATGGGAATAAGCAAAACCTAGAATATTCGTGCCACTTGTTAGCATTTTCTGTTGCGACAGAGCGACAATATAAAATTGAAAAGCTTGTGTAGGCTGTTTACTTATCTTGCTGATATTTTTTTGAAATAACGTCAGCTAAAGTTTACGAAATTTATCAAATATTAGTAGAATGGATTTACATCAGCAGATAGTACGATAGTGTAGCAACTACGCTGATCACACGGCTGCACATACGCGTAAATCAAGTATGCAAACATTTGAGAGAGAGATGCTGCCATCAACTTTTCGGCTTTATAGGCTGTCTCACCTTCATTTCAAATGCTATCAAAGATATGTGCAAAAAGAATGTAATGAGATGAATGAGATTGAGAGAAGTGGATAAAGGCTGTTGTTGATTTATCAATGATACTTTGGATATTGCGATTTTGTTTATTTTAATAATTTGAAGGGGGAGTGAGTAACAACGTAGGTGCATCTTTCTACAACTGAAATGTATACTATGTTTATTTCCATGTAAGAAGCAACCGTAATTGGGAATTAAAAAATAAAAATAATGACAAAAAAACGAAAGACACGCAAAACAAAAGCCAAAAAACAGCGTAAACACTATAGTAGTATTGTTATAAAAACCCTTCTTATAAGTGGTCGTTTTCTTTTTTGGTTAACAAACCTACTTTACTTCTATACACGCAAAAATACGTTGTTTTTCGTTGGGTCTCTTCTTTTTATCATTACTTTTGGAGTTGTTTCATTCAATGCTTTATTTTCGCAAATGACAGTGCATCAAAATGTATTTCCTCAAATGAAATTCACATCTGTTTCAAATATAGAACAAAATTCCATTTTGCCTCCCCCAAAAGCAAAATTTCAAGAAAATACGCGTGTTACTTCTGTACCGCTTCCGAGTGACTTACACAAAAATTCATCTTCGAGTTCTCTGTCAGAAGGCACGCTAAAAATGCAAAAGAAACTTGCAAAACTAGGGCTTTACGATGGTCCTTTAGATGGGGTAGAGGGACCTAAAACGCGTCGTGCCATAGCACTATGGAAACAACAAACCGCTCGCAAAACGCAAAACAGTATTTCATCTAACCAAAAAACAGATGAAATTGCAGTATTAATTAAGCGTAGTGAAATGGAAATGGCAAATGAGACAATAAAAACAAAAGATATGCCCCACTCAAAAGAAACAGTTTTATTAGAGCCTTCTGCTGCAGATATTATACAAGTGCAAAAAGCTTTACGTGCTTTTGGTAATCATGAAGTCATTATCACAGGTGTAGAAGACCAAAAAACAATAGAAGCCTTAAAAGAGTTTCAAAAAATGTTTGACCTCCCCCTAACAGGTAAGATTAACCGTACCGTTTTAACGAAAATGCGTGAAGTTGGTTTGTTGAACTGAAGATAATCATCTATCTTATAAAGCAAACACTGAAAACATGAAGATAATGCACTATCCTGCTTTATGCTTTTTCTCATAAATGCATTGAAAGGCACACTTTTTCCTCTCCCACACATACAACTCATGGTGTGGTATCCTAGGAGTTTCCTTTTAGTAAAGGAAATGAAGAATACGTACAATTTATTCTATGCATTACAAGCAATGCATTGATTTATAATGATAATTCATCGTTTTCGCAACTTTAATGAAGTCCCTAAATATAGTAAGATTCTTTTATTTCAAACTGCTTTTATCATGAATCAAAAAAACATTTGCTTGCACATTATAAGAGAGATGAGCCATAAGAGAGATGAGCCTGTGGATAAAAATATTTAAGAAAAAGAGCAAACACACCTGTTATGCTCCGTCTAAATGCAAGAGCAGCCACCACGCAATGAAAATATTTTTCCTTTATGCCTTTTTTGCAATTGCCGACTGGGCTGCTGCTAAACGCGCAATTGGCACCCGAAAGGGAGAACATGAAACATAATCCAGATCATTTTCTTCACACAAAGCAATAGAAGCAGGATCACCTCCGTGTTCACCACAAATTCCCAGTTTAATTTTTCCACGCCGTGAACGTCCACGTTGCGCAGCAATAGCAATAAGCTCCCCTACTCCATCACGATCAATTGATACGAAAGGATCTTGCTCCAAAAGTCCTTTTTGAAAATACGTTGCTAAAAAGGGAGCTGCATCATCACGTGAAATTCCAAAAGTCGTTTGTGTGAGATCATTTGTTCCAAATGAGAAAAATTCCGCAGTTTCCGCAATTTCATCTGCCCGAAGAGCAGCCCTTGGAAGCTCAATCATTGTCCCAACCATGTATTGAATATTGCTTCCTTTTTCCTTCATCACCTCATTAGCCACTTGATCAATATGTGCTTTCACAAAATCAAGTTCAGATTTAAGTGCCACAAGTGGTACCATAATTTCAAGCATAACAGGAGATCCAGATTTTTGAGCAGCTTCTGCTGCTGCTTCAAAAATTGCTCGCGCTTGCATCTCTGCAATTTCAGGATAAGTAATAGCCAAACGGCACCCTCTTAATCCAAGCATAGGGTTAAATTCATGTAGCTGCTGCGCACGTTCAGCAAGCACCTCAGCAGAAATCCCCATAACCTTTGCAACATCAAGAATTTCCGTATCCGTTTTTGGCAAAAATTCATGGAGTGGTGGGTCTAGCAAGCGGATAGTAACAGGTAAACCAGACATAATTTCAAACAATTCTGCAAAGTCTGAGCGCTGCATCGGCAAAAGCTTATCCAGTGCTTTACGACGGCCATTTTCATCGTTACTTAAAATCATTTCACGCATGGCAATAATACGTTCACCAGAAAAAAACATATGCTCTGTACGGCAAAGACCAATACCTTCAGCTCCAAAAGAACGCCCCATACGTGCATCAGATGGTGTTTCAGCATTGGCGCGAACTCTTATACGCCGCATTCTATCAGCCCACTCCATCAATTTTGCAAAATCTCCGCAAAGCTCAGGTTGCAACATTGCAACCCTCCCTTTAAAAATTTCCCCACTTCCACCATCAATCGTAATGATGTCGCCTTTTTGAAAGCTTTGTCCTGAAACAAACATAGTGTTTGCGTTATAATCAATCCGTACACTCCCTGCACCGGAAATACACGGTTTTCCCATACCACGTGCTACAACAGCAGCATGACTTGTCATACCACCACGCGTCGTTAAAATTCCTTCTGCTGCGTGCATACCATGAATGTCTTCTGGACTTGTCTCTATGCGTACCAAAATCACTTTGCGCCCTTCTGTCGCTGCAGTTTCTGCCTCTTCCGAAGTAAAAACAATTTCACCTGTTGCCGCCCCCGGAGAAGCAGGTAAACCACGTGCGATAACAAGACGAGCCGCTTTAGGATCAAGTGTCGGATGTAAAAGTTGGTCAAGCGATTTTGCATCAATTCGCATTACCGCCTCTTCACGGCTTATTAACCCTTCCTCAACCATTTCAATCGCCATTTTTAAAGCCGCACGAGCCGTTCGCTTCCCTGAACGAGTCTGCAACATCCACAATTTACCTTTTTCAATTGTAAATTCGAGATCTTGCATATCCCTATAATGCCGTTCAAGCTTTTGTGCGATCTGACATAGCTTCAAAAAAGCCTCTGGCATGATCTCTTCTAAAGATGCCTTATTTGATCCTGCAACAATACGCGCATTTTCTGTGATATTTTGGGGAGTTCGAATACCCGCCACAACATCTTCACCCTGCGCATCAACTAAAAACTCACCATAAAGTTCTTTTTGCCCTGTAGACGGATTACGAGTAAATGCAACACCTGTTGCTGAATCTTCACCCATATTGCCAAACACCATCGCCTGTACATTAACTGCTGTTCCCCAACTTTCAGGAATATTATGTAAACGGCGATAAGTGACTGCGCGTGCTGTCATCCAACTTGAAAAAACTGCTCCAATCGCACCCCACAACTGCTGTTCAGGATCTTGCGGAAAAGGCTTACCTAACTTTTCTTCAACATATGCTTTATACGAAATAATAACATCTTTCCAATCAGCCGCCGTCATTTCTGTATCGACAGCATAACCATTGCGTACTTTCGAATCATCAAGAATTTCTTCAAAATATGAATGATCTAATCCTAAAACAACATTAGAGTACATTTGGATAAAACGGCGATAACTGTCATAAGCAAAGCGTTCATTATTGGCTTGTAAAGCAATGGCTTTTACAGTCTCATCATTCATACCAAGGTTAAGTACTGTATCCATCATCCCTGGCATAGAAGCTCTAGCACCTGAGCGAACAGAGAGTAAAAGTGGCTTTTTTTCATTACCAAATTCGCGTCCTGTTTGTTCACCAACGCGCTTCAAGGCTTGTTTAACAACTTCTTGTAGTTCTTCTGGATAAGATTTACCATGCGCATAATAAAAATTACAAACTTCTGTCGTAAGAGTAAAACCAGGAGGTACAGGCAAACCGAGATTACTCATCTCTGCCAAATTAGCCCCTTTGCCACCAAGAAGATTGCGCTCATTTGCACTTCCTTCTGCATGGCCATCGCCAAAACTATAAACCCATTTTGTCATCGTATAAATCCTCCCATATCAGAATCAAAACATCATTTGATCCGGTCAAAATTGGCTAAACCAAAGAAAATATTGCTGCAGAAATGCGTAAAACCTATTTCCCTTGGAAAGAAGGGCACAACCATAAATATCAATACCCATCTTCTTAAAGAAAAGATTTAGTTTTTAAGAAAACTATCAATCACCGAAAAGAAGGACTCTACCGACATGACACCTTCATATCTATTGCCATTGATAAAGAAAGTAGGTGTTGCTTCGACACCAAGCTCTTTACCACGTTCATAAGATGCATTTACTTCATCGAGAATAGTCTGATTTGTCAGACAAGCTTTAAAACTCTCATCCGTAAACCCCGCCATTAAGCTAATTTTCTTCAGTGGTGTCAGAACATCTCGCCTCCAAGCCCACTCTTGCTGTTTCTGAAATAAAACTTCTATCAAAGGAAAATAGCGGTCTTCTGGTGCACACCGTGCCAGCATAAAACCTGCCGTTGCCCGAGGATCAAAAGCATATTCTCGGAAAATAAGTTTCACTTTTCCCGTTTTGACATATTTTTTACGAATTTGAGGAAGTACATCGTTATAAAAATGTGCACAATGAACACATGTCAATGAAGCATATTCAACAATTGTTACTGGTGCATTTTCTTCTCCCTCAAATCGATCCTTCACTTTTCCCGACTGAAGGATCTCAGTCATATCGACAGTTGAAACGAGTTTAGCACCATTAGCGAACGCTATAGTCGCGCTAATTTGTACAGTTGCTACTAAGAGAAAAATTATCCCAAAAAACAAAAAGGAACGACACTTTATCATAAATAATACTTTTCTGTTGTTATTAAACGAATAAGAATCCAACACTTTTCCATGTACTAAAGAAAAATATATAAAATACCTTGCTCTATTTATTATTTTTTTCTGCAAAAATGCAACAACCAAGTTCATAAAGTGATTGGCATAAACTTTCATCTTCAATGCCCTCAAGCATTTTTTCCACGCATTTTTTATCTTTTTCACTCAGAGCCAACTTCGTCGGCAAAGAATTATTAAAAACAGAAACGCGTTTTTGCTCAATTTTGATGCTATCAAGAGCAACATACCCAAAAAAGACATTAATTCTATGGAGCAATTCATTTGTTTCATGCATTAATTTCAATGCAGCAAACCCTTCACAAGCTACAACAAGTGTTGCAGGCTGGAAAATTTCATCTTGATCTGCACGACGTTTCCAAATAATTTTGAGTGGCATGGCATATTCACTGATGTCATGGCCTACAATCTGTGACCAATGTTCTATAAGTGCCACATTAAGTCCTGTCCGCCTGCGCAAAACCGGATCAAGCATTTTAGATACTGTCTCAGAAAGAGAATAAAAATGGCGCTTTTGGAAGTGTTTGCTCATTTTTCTAAATCATCATCAAAACATTTACTCTATTATAACAATTTTTTCTTCATCTAAGAATTATTACCATCAAAAATGAATCAAATATCGACAAAAGCCCATTATCGCCTAATCAGAATCTCTTATAATTAAAGAGATAAAACGAACCATAAAATGCAAAATAAATGTGTTTTTTCTTTTGCATTTTATATCTGCCTATGGTTGACAAAAATCATGCATGAAATTTCTTCACGCCTTCTCTCTTGGTATGATCAAAACCACCGGCATTTACCATGGCGTATTACCCCTAAAGAACAAATTCAAGGCATCCGCCCTGACCCCTATCGCGTTTGGCTTTCTGAAATCATGCTTCAGCAAACAATTGTCGAGGCCGTTAAACCTTATTTTCAAAAATTTCTGAAACTTTGGCCTGACCTCTCTTCTCTAGCGAAAGCCTCACAAGACGATATCATGAAAGCGTGGGCTGGACTTGGCTATTATTCACGCGCACGCAACCTTAGAAATTGTGCCCAGCAACTTGTTGAAAACTACGGAGGACAATTCCCACAATCAGTAAAAGCATTGCGTACCCTATCTGGTATTGGAGATTATACCGCTGCAGCCATTGCCGCAATTGCTTTTAACCACCCTGTAGCGGTTGTTGATAGTAATGTCGAACGCGTAGTAACCCGCTTATTTGCTATTACCTCAATATTACCAAAAGCAAAAACTGAAATTAAAGCAAAAACACAAGAAATTACCGCTTTAAAGCGCCCTGGCGACTTTGCTCAAGCAATGATGGATCTAGGAGCAACTATTTGTACACCGCGTAGACCATCTTGTTACCTTTGCCCTCTTCAAAGCTTGTGTAGAGCAGCAAAGATGCAAAAAACAGAGTCTTTTCCAGTCAAAGCTCCTAAGAAAGAACGTCCTTCAAAAAATGGTGCCGCTTTTGTTGTCCTTAATAAAAAGAGGCAAATTTATTTGGAAAAACGATTGGGGAAAAAACTACTCGGTGGGATGACCCAAATCCCTAATGATATCGGAACAAACCACGAAAACGGACTCCAAAATGCACCCTTTCCTGCCGATTGGCAATTCAAAGGACAAATTACGCATGTTTTTACCCACTTTTCTCTAAAACTCGACGTTTATTATACTAACAGCGTTCACAAAATGAATCATGAAAATGGCTGGTGGTGCGATATCCAGCATCTTGCTGAAGAAGCACTTCCTACTGTTATGAAAAAGGCCATTTCCATAGCGATTCCTAATTCCTTTAGATTAAAATAACCCTCCCCACTAAAAAATGAATTTTTAAATTCAGCGCGAAAGATTCAGTTTCACAGAACACCAGTTTTTAACATCTGTGAACGTATTATCATTCTTAAATTATCTATTAACTTCAGCCGTCCGTTTTCCTCATAATGCCAAAAAGTCCAACCGTTACAGCTTTGTGAATCCTGAGCCTTTCGCCCCATTGCATGAATAGAACCAGCTTCACCACCATGCATAATCGTACCATCAGCCCTTACAATAGCAGACACCTGCTTTTTCCGATCATAAAGAACTTCTCCAGGATGCAATAAACCTGCTTCAAGTAAACTGTTGAAAGCTACACGCGGTTCTGCTTTTTTTCTATCCAAAATTGCCAATTCTGGTTTGTCTAAAGGTTTAACCTCAGCAATCCTCTCACATGCCGCATCAATGTAGTGTTGCTCGCGTTCAATGCCTACAAAATCACGCCCCAAAAGCTTAGCCACAGCGCCTGTCGTTCCCGAACCAAAAAACGGGTCAAGAATAACATCACCAGGCTTACTAGCAGCCATAATAATACGCGCTAATAACGCTTGTGGTTTTTGTGTTGGATGTAATTTACGCCCTGCCTCATCTTTTAAACGTTCAGCACCCGTGCAGAGAGGGAAAAGCCAATCTGAACGCATTTGTAGATCTTCATTCGCAGCTTTTAAGGCATCATAATTAAATGTATATTTTCTATCCTTTTGATCTCGAACAGCCCAAATAAGCGTCTCATGAGCATTTTGAAAACGACGCCCCCGAAAATTAGGCATGGGATTATTTTTGCGCCAAATGATATCATTAAGCATCCAAAAACCTAAATCTTGTAATGCCGTACCAACCCGAAAAATATTATGGTAAGACCCAATAACCCAAAGCGTTCCATTGGGTTTCAATACACGGCGACAAGCAAGCAACCATGCACGCGTAAAAGCATCATAAGCAGCAAAACTTTCAAACTGATCCCATGCATCATCAACCGCATCAACAAGCGAATGATCTGGACGATATAAAGCACCATCCAATTGCAAATTATAAGGAGGATCCGCAAAAATCATATCAACTGAATGCTTTGGAAGTCTTTCCAGGACTGCAACACAGTCCCCTTTGAAAATTTTATTGCGCCATGGCGTCTGTGAGGGACTATGAACGAAATCTTTTTGAAGCTGAATAACTGTCATGAAAAACCCAACGAAATGAACTGAATTTGTCCTATAATCAATCAAAATAGTTTATAGGCCCGCATTACCAGTCTATATTTACAAAATAGAGTAAATGTATCGTTAAGCTCCTGCAAAATTGATGCTCCTTTTTGTTTTTTAAGAAAAGTAAAGAATTTTCATACGGATAAATCCTTATTTTTCTTCCCTGCAACGCGCTGTTCCCATATCTTTTTCTAAATAAAATGAATAAGAATCACTTTCAAAGCATACTTTTATGAAATAAAATCCTCTCAAGTGGCATTTTTATAAAAGTTTTCAAGCTTAAATCATATATAAAGGAATATCTCATGCCTCAGATAGATCTCATTATTTTTGATTGTGATGGAGTTCTGGTAGACTCTGAGTATCTTGCAGCAAAAATTGGATCTCAATTACTTAAACAAACAGGATATGAAATATCACCTGAAGAATTAAGTGAGCGGTATGCGGGGCTTATCTTTCGCGATATTCTTAAACAAATTGAACAGAAAACAGAAAAACCAATTTCTGCTCATCTCATAGATCAAATGTCAGATCTTTTTCGAGCACAAATAAAAACTGAATTACGTGCTATTAATGGTATAAGAGAAGTGGTAGAAATTATTAAAACTCGCTATCCCTATTGCATTTGCTCTAATGCAAAAAGCGTAAATATAAAAGAGATGCTCATTACTGTTGATCTCTACGATCTTTTTAATGATAAAGATAAAATATTTTCTGCCCCTGAAGTTGGAACAAAAAAAACGAAACCTGCCCCTGATGTTTTTCTTTTTGCCGCACAACAATTACATGCAGATCCCCAAAATACTATTGTTATAGAAGATTCACTTCATGGCGTACATGCTGCCACAGCAGCAGGTATGCGCGTCATCGGCTTTACTGGAGGATCACATAGTTATCTTGGCCATTCTAATGCACTCGCAGAGGCTGGTGCTGAAACGGTTATCGCCAAACATGCTCATTTACTAGAAGTCTTAGAAGCAATGGAAGTGTGGCAAGATTTATCATAAAAAAATCTTTTGGACGTATATTAGCGCATAAACTCTCTCAGTAACATTTTTACCAGATGCCCTTACCCCTCGATTATAGCATAGCGACAAAAGCTCAAACATATTGGCAGCGTAGGTAAACAACGCGTATGCATCAGAGTCATAACCAGTGAAATCTTCTTTCTCTCATTTGTGTTATAACTTCTTATGGAAAAACTGTATATCTAACCTAGAATTGATACAAACACAGATACACTATACCCTTTTCTGTGGTGATGATGACATGGGATAAATATCATAACAGATGATCCTTAAGCCGTGGTCTCCAAAATTCATGGACTATATGTCACTCCCTGTTATGGCTAATATTCTATTAATAAATTTACCCCTTACGTAATATTAAAAAACTATTGATCAATCGAATATTACAACTCTCAAGCTTCCCCTTACATACACATTGGGAACAAAACCAAGCATTTCTCAACTTATCTCACAAAAACTTGGCAATACAACCTATAAAGTCCATCTATAACGCAATGTATTTTAAAAAAATCATATTACTCACCACATACTCTGTTCGAATAATTTTAAGATTTATAAAATAGATGAAATAAAATATTTTGTACTTATTATCTATCGTGACTAAGATTTACTAATTATATTCTACATTATTTTTTAATCAAAGATTTTCTGCATGTTGTATATCATGCACTTGTCCATAACACACAAAAAATATTTTAAAAATGTGTCTTAAATAACACAAAATATGTATACATCCTTATAAATTATCTCTCCATATTTAGAATGCTCCTCTTTATTAAGCTATTTAATGTATTTCTTCCATAATAATAAAATACACAATACAACTATATTATTTAATATATTATCATATAAAGTATTTTTTTGTTGACAAAAAAATACATAATGATTTATATAATTTCTGTTATCACAAGCCATAAGCACATTAAGTGTTTTTTTAATGTGTTTATTGGCTCTGTGATTACATCTACCTATTCATATTAATAATAGAAAGTATTTGAGGTAAATTATGGTAAAATTATTTAAAAATAATGTGTTAAGTATTTTTATGGCGATTGCTTTTTCTTTTTTGCAAGTCGTAAATGTTAATGCAAATTACTTGAAAAATAATTCCCAACAAGAAACCCCCGTATCCGTAGTGAAACAAAAAGCAATCAGTACGGCTGCTCTTTATAACCATAACCCCGATTCAAATCACTGGGCAGAAAATGAGACTGCTACTGAAGGGAAAATTGAGCCTGTGGTTGATCCTATTACGATAGCTGTAGGGGTAGTCATTGGTACCTATGTAATAGGAACGCTACTAGGATGGATGAAGGATTTCAAGGAGATATTCTTTACATAATACCACTTAGTGTAAAGCGATCAGAGAAAGCTTCATTATGTGCTTGCTCAATTAAAAATATATAATGGAGCTTATCTCCTCTACTGCAAACAGTAAAGAGCATACTGACCTCTGCATTTACTGATTACATTGATCCATTCATCTATCCATCCGTATCAGAGATAGAAAGTATTTAAGGTAAAATTATGGTAAAATTATTTAAAAATCATGTGTTAAGTATTTTTATAGTGATTGCTTTTTTTCTTTCACACGTTGTGAATGTTAATGCAAATCATTTGAGAAACAGCACTCAAAAAGAAGAGATTTCTGTTTCTGTAATCGAACAGGAAATAAAGAAAGCAATGAATATGGCTGCTCTCTATATCCCAGGTTTAAATCATGGAGCAGAAAATGATGCTGCCATTGAAGGAAAAATTGAGAAGGTGCTTGAACCCATTACAATAGGGGTTTTTGGATTTGGAATTGCGGCTGGATATGCTGCAACAGCGATAGGCATGTTCATGGGGTGGATAATAAAGCGTATTGTATCTGCACTACGATAACATTCACTACATCTTCTATGCAAAATATAGGAAATTCGTGAAATTTTTAGATAAAGCGCGAAATATAATTGTACTCTGTATTTATTGGTTACTCATAAAAATACAGAGCAAAATACAAAGCCACAAGCACTGAGAGCGCTAAACATCTTTGTCTCTCTCAATACGCTCATTCGCTTTAACGACGCGTTTTTTCATTTATATCAGATAGAAAATATTTGAGGTAAAATTATGGTAAAACTCTTTAAAAATCATGTGTTAAGTATTTTTATAGCGGTTGCTTTTATTCTTTCACAAATTGTGAATGTTAATGCAAATCATTTGAAAAGCAACCCCAAAAAAGAAGAAATTTCTGTTTCCGTAATCGAACAGGGCAGAAAAAAAGCAACTAACATGGCTGCTCTCTATATCCCAGGTTTAAATTATGGAGCAGAAAATGATGCTGTTATTGAAGGAAAAATTGAGAAGGTGATTTTTGGTCCTATCACACTAGGATTTTTTACTACAATAGGAGCTTTGGGTTTTGGTTTCTTGACAGGAACTATTATGGGTATATTCACTGGAATACTAGGATGGGGAATAGGTAAAACCAAGTGAAGAGGTAAAAATAATTCAAAGCTATTTGGCTATCTTTTCTTCTATGAAAAAAGAGTGTTTCAATTGCATCCCCCCTCAAGTCATGAGGAGGGATGTTTTCTTGTGTTTTCCATAAATGGCTTTGCTAAAATTACCAGTAATATCACGCTGCACAAAAATAACATCTATTAGCGCAAAAACTGATAATTTAGGCGAAATAAAGATGATTCCAGATGCCTAGGTTACATACAGAATGTCATGAAATTACCTCATAACCCCTCCAATATGAGCATAGTGTGCTCTTTGGAAAAATCGATTGTAATATAAATTTTTGCTTATATGAAGTAAAAGCAAAAAAGTAAGCGAATGAATAACAGAGAGATGATTTTCAACGAAGGAAAATTTTTATAAACATTCAATATGTTATATCTCAATACCCAAGGGATAATAACATTGCTTTTCATTGGTTATAAGAATAAGCAAACAAACTTTTATTCATTTAATTTAATAATTTAAATATTATTAAAAACATGAAATAAATAACTTCACCAACTTGCCGGAAATAAACAAAGGAAAAAACTTATGAAATATATCAGCACGAGAGGTGAAGCTCCGGCTTTAGGCTTTACTGAAACTATCATGACTGGGCTAGCTAATGATGGTGGTCTTTATCTTCCAGAAAAATTTCCTCAGTTATCATTCGACGCATTACGAGCACTCCGCGGTCAATCCTATACGACAATTGCGAAAACCATTCTTTGGCCTTTTGTGAATAACGAGATCGAATATACCCCTTTTGAAAATATGATTGCTGAATCTTATGCCGCCTTTCATCATCCAGCAGTCTGTCCGTTATTACAAACTGGAACAGATGAATTTATCCTTGAACTTTTTCACGGACCTACTTTGGCATTTAAAGATGTCGCGATGCAGTTTCTTTCCCGACTGATGGATTACATCCTGACTAAAAAAAATAAACGCGCAACAATTATTGGTGCAACATCAGGTGACACAGGTGGTGCTGCAATACAAGCATTTGCGGGAAGAGAACATTCAGATGTTTTTATTTTATTTCCTAAAGGACGCGTATCACCCGTTCAGCAGCGGCAAATGACTACCAATCAAAATACAAATGTTCATGCCATCGCCATTGAAGGAAACTTTGATGATTGCCAAGCACTTGTCAAAGCAATGTTTAATGACCATCATTTCCGTCAAAAAAAAGCGCTTTCAGGGGTTAACTCTATAAACTGGGCGCGAATCATGGCGCAAATTGTTTATTATTTTTCATCCGCACTTTCCTTAGGTGCTCCTGATAGAGCTGTTTCATTTACTGTTCCTACTGGAAATTTCGGTGATATTTTTGCAGGTTATGTGGCTGCCCGTATGGGATTACCTATTGCACAACTGGTCATTGCAACAAATGATAATGATATCCTCGCACGTACATTAACCAGTGGTATTTACGAAATACGGCCTATAACCCATACAACATCACCTTCTATGGACATCCAAGTCTCTTCCAATTTCGAACGCTTGTTGTTTGAAAGCGGTAATCGCGATCCAGTATGGATTCGCAATGCCATGGAAAACTTGAAACAATCAGGATATTTTACTCTTGATGAAAATCGGCTTAAGAATATTCGCTCCCTGTTTTGCGCTGGGAAAAGTAGCGTGGCTGAAACAGCACAAACAATTGACAGTATTTATAAGGAAAGTGGCTATCTCGCTGATCCACATACCGCTGTTGCGCTCAAAGTAGCGCGCGAAAATAAGCAACCACATATTCCAATGATTGTCCTTGCTACCGCTCATCCTGCCAAATTTCCTGATGCCCTCAAAAGTGCCTGTGGACTTACTGCTCCATGGCCATCTTGTCTCGACAATTTAATGGAACGTGAAGAACATTTTATAAGTCTTGCTAATAATGAAAAAATAGTAAAAGATTATATTTCTTTAAAATCAAATGCAGCTTACTAAGTTTAGCTGCATTGTAACTTAAATCACAAATATTCCAATGCCCTTACAAGAAGGTATTTGGCTTATTTAATGGAGTCGTAAACATATGGGTGTAGATATCAGTCGCCTGAGTAACGGTTTGACTATCGCCACACATACAATGCAACAAATTGATAGTGTAGCACTCGGAATATGGGTTAAAGTCGGTTCACGTAATGAAACCTTTACACAACATGGTATTGCCCACCTCCTTGAGCATATGGCTTTCAAAGGAACCGAAAACCGTACAGCTCTTCAAATTGCAACTGATATTGAAGATGTTGGTGGTGAAATTAATGCTACCACCAGTACTGAGACCACTGCCTATTTTGCACGCGTACTCAAAAAAGATATCCCACTCGCCATTGATATTCTAGCCGACATTTTGATGTTTTCAAAATTTGATGAAGAGGAATTAGAAAGAGAAAAACAAGTGATCCTTCAGGAAATTGGTGCCGCTCATGATGTTCCTGATGATGTTGTTTTTGATCACTTTACTGAAACAGCATTTCGTCATCAGTCGCTTGGTCGCTCTATTTTAGGTACCCCAAAAACAATTCAATCATTTACATCTGCTGACCTTCATAATTTTATGAACAAACAATATAGCGCAGACCGTATGATCGTGGTTGCAGCAGGGGCTGTACAACACGAAAATTTCCTGCGAGAAGTTGAGAGCCGTCTTAGCACTTTTCGTTCTCATTCAACAGCTCCTCTTACTAACCTCGCAAATTATGTCGGCGGCGACTTTCGTGAATATCGTGATTTAATGGACACACAAATTGTTCTCGGTTTTGAAGGGCGTGCTTATCATGCACGTGACTTTTATACTACCCAGATTCTTTCAATTATTCTTGGTGGAGGGATGTCATCACGTCTTTTCCAAGAAGTGAGAGAAAAACGTGGATTATGTTATTCTATTTATGCTTTTCATTGGGGCTTTTCAGATATTGGACTTTTTGGCGTTCACGCCGCCACCGGACAAGAGGGACTAAAGGAATTGCTTCCTGTGATTCTAGATGAACTTTCTAAAGCAAGCAAAAACATCCATACTAATGAACTTCAACGCGCACAAGCACAATATCGTGCTAACCTTACAATGTCACAGGAAAACGCATCTAGTCAGGCGCAGCTCATTGCCCGCCAAATTCTTCTTTATGGTCGCCCAATTCCAATATCTGAAACAATTGAACGTCTAGAGCTCATTACCACCCAAAGATTAACAGATTTAGCTGATCGCCTTTTTATCAATTCCACTCCAACATTGGCGGCTGTCGGCCCTATTGGCCCCCTCATGAATTTTGATGATTTAACCTCAACCCTTTCATACCGTATAAAGTAAGACTCAATATAGTTTTTCTTAAATGCTTTAGAGGAGATTTCGGATATGGAAAAGTGCTTTTAAAACCAACTGTATAATAACGTACACATGTTTTATGATAAAATTAATCATAAAAATTCTTCTCACTAAATAAGTTTGGGAAATATTTATCAAAAAACTGTACAAAACTACCCAATTTACGCTCCATGTGATAAAAAGTCTGATAAACAAAGATATATGTGAAATCTGAAAATGAATGGCTTAATTTTTCTCTCAAAAAATATAAAGTCCTATAAGTTTTAAACCTTTCTAAGGTAAAAAGATATCTGATTTATCTTTGTATAAAGTCGTGTAACTTTTTCAGAAGAAAACAATGGCTGCTTGTTATGTAAAATAAATTGTAAAAGGTGGACGCATTTTTCCAAAAATCTGAATTCAAATGAAATATCCTAAAATTAAAATATTGAGAGAGTAAGACATTGTGAAGAGTTTGCGTAAAATAATTGATATCATTTTTGTTGTAATCGTCAGCTCTTTTGTCCACTTTACATCAGCACAAGCAATTGAGCCAGTTAAAATTTCTTCTCAAGATGCTGCTCTTGACCTCTCAAAGGCTATTGAGATTCATCATACAAACAGCTCTATCTTTCAAACAAGTACAGCACCAGGACCAGATGGTATTGTATGGCGCATTGAAGTCCAAGCAAAAAATGAAAATTTTTCTGGGAACTGGGCCGTATTTTCTCTTGCAAATCCAACAGATGAACAAGTTGATCGCCTCATCGTTGCCCCCCATTATCGTATGGCGCATTCAAACTTTCTTTGGCCAGATCTTGGATCAGCACGAATCCAATCCATCACTCCAAGTGAGGGTTTTTCTCTCGATCGTCAAACCAGTGCAAACTCTGATATCTTTCGGATTACACTAAACCCTAACACCGTCATTACATTTGTTGCCGAGCTTAACTCTGCAAATCTCCCACAAATCTATTTATGGCAACCTGAAGCCTATAAGGATGCAATGAATTCTTATACGCTTTATCATGGTATTCTGCTTGGTATATCAGGTCTTTTAGCGCTCCTTTTAACTGTTCTCTTCGTCGTCCGAGGAACAGGTCTCTTTCCTGCAACAGCTGCTGTTGCTTGGGCGGTCCTTTTTTATATTGGCATCGATTTCAACTTTTTAAATAAATTCTTTGCAGTTACATTAACAACGCAACCAATATGGCGTGCTGGAACAGAAGTAGCACTTGCTGCTACACTTTTTATTTTTCTCTTCACCTACTTACGTCTTAATCGCTGGCACTACCATTTTAGTTATGGTGCAATTGCGTGGACCATAGCTCTTTGTGGTTTGGGAGCATTTGCCATTTATGATCCAACAAGAGCAGCTGGAATCGCCCGTTTGTCATTTGGATTTACCACCGTGATTGGTATATTCTTGATTGGCTATTTTTCGATCAGAAGTTATGACCGCGCAATCATGCTGATCCCAACATGGCTGCTTATTAGTTTTTGGTGCTTTGGAGCTTATGCCTGCATAGCAGGGCATTTAGACAATGATATTATCCAACCAGCTTTAGCAGGAGGATTAGTGCTCATTGTTCTTCTCATCAGCTTTACCGTCATGCAACAAACTTTTTCCAATGATGCTTTCCATGAAGGAATATTTTCCGACCTTGAACAGCAAGTGCTAGCAGCAAAGGGAGCTGGAAATATTATCTGGGACTGGAATGTCGAACGTGATCGTATTGTTGTTCATCCAGACATGGCAACCCTCTTTGGTACTGGAACCCACAAGCTCAATGGACCCATGCGTAACTGGATTTCAGCCTTGCACTATGATGACCGTGAACGCTTTCAAGCTGTATTGGATATCATTCTTAAACATAAAAAGGGACGCATTGATCAAATTTTTCGACTTTCTTCCGGTGGTGGCTATTATCATTGGTTTTCTCTCCGTGCGCGTCCAGCTATGCAAAAAGATGGAAAAATTACGCGTGTCATTGGAACCATTGTTAATATTACTAACCACAAAAAAGCCGAAGAACGCTTATTGCATGACGCAATTCACGACAGCTTAACGGGACTCCCTAACCAACAAATTTTTTTCGATAGACTACAAAACTATACCTCTTTGGCTAAAGCAAATATCAAAATTAGACCAACAGTCTTTATGATTGACTTTGACAATTTCCGTCAAATTAATCGCAAATTAGGCATAGCTGTTGGTGATACTGTACTCCTCATCATAGCACGCCGTTTAAGCCGTCTTATTAACTTTCAGGATACCTTGTCACGTCTTTCCGCAGATCGTTTTGCAATCATTTTACTCAGTGAAACTGAACCACAGAAAATTGCAGCATTTGCAGATCATCTGCACAAAACAATTTCAGCACCTATTTCACTTACAGAAAAAAAAATAACACTTTCAACATCAATTGGACTGGTTACGTGGAGTGAAAATCGATCAACGGCTAAAGATATTTTAAATGATAGCGAACTGGCGATGATCCGCGCAAAACAAATGGGTGGCAACCATATTGAACCTTTTCGCCCTAATTTTCGCACCTTGGGCCTCGAGCATAACACTATGGTGCAAGACATTCATTATGCCATAAAACGTAATGAAATAAAAATCCTCTACCATCCTATTCTCAATTTATCAGATGGACACATTATTGGTTTTGAAACAATTGTAGAATGGCATCATCCAAATTATGGAAATTTAAATGTTTCTGATTTTATCAAGATCATAGAAAATGAACAAATCGTTATGGATTTGGCACAATTCATCATCGATAATGCTGTTATTGATCTTACAAATGTACAAGAAAAATTCTCACAACAATCTTTTTTTATTTCAATCAATCTACCAAGCTCGGAAATGGTTCATCCTCGTTTCATAAGTCAATTGCGCTCCACCCTGCTTCGCTACCCCCTCAATAAAGGGAGTTTGATGATAGAAATATCCGAGTTTGTCTTGAGAAAAAATCCTGAACAATCAGCGCACTTTCTTGAACAAATTAAAGCACTTGGTATGAATCTTGCACTGGATAATTTTGGAACAGGCTATTCATCTCTTGCCTATCTCGTCCGTTATCCATTCGATATGGTTAAATTGGATCGTTCTCTTATCTCAATCGATTCTCTCAAGAAGAAACTTGTCCTAAAATCCATTATCAACATAGCGACTAATCTTAATTTGACAATCATCGCAGAAGGCGTCGAAAATGAAAAAGAAGCACTCTTCCTGCGTCAAGAAGGCTGTAAATATGTTCAAAGCACGCTTGTCACTAAGCCAATCGCCATCGAAGAATTAATCACTCTCGTTCAAGATCACTTCCCTTATAAAATCAAGACATCGTAGATAGAATACTTTTTAATACAAAACGCGCAAAACAGTACAACTCTCTACGCATGCCCCATTTCAGAAACAAGATAAGTCGGATTAATTCCCATGCGAATCAAACTTTCATCATATTTACAAGTTAAATCGCTTTCAAAGAGAAAACTAGGCGATGTAGGGCTGCTCAACCAGCCATTTGTAGAAATTTCTGCCTCGAGCTGTCCAGCTTTCCATCCGGCATAACCTAGCGCTATCAATGCATGTTGAGGGCCCTTTTCGCAACTGATTGCTTTTAATATATCAATAGTGGCAGTAAAACAGACTTTCTCTGCAACAAAAACAGTTTCTTCACAAGCATAATCATCCGAATGAAGCACAAAACCACGGGAAGGATCCACAGGGCCACCATAGCGTACAGGAAAATTTTTTATCGGTTCAGAAAGATGTTTTTTTTGAGCGCTGTTTATTACCCCCAGATGAAGCAAAAGTTCAGGAAAATCAATATGGTGCAATTGATTGAGAATAATCCCCATAGCACCAGCGTCAGAATGCGCACAAACATAAATAACGGAACGAACAAAGCGTTTGTCATTCATCCCAGGCATTGCTATGAGCAACTGCCCACTCAAAAAGCCATTACACTGCTTCATCAATCTGTTATTCTCCATACTTTACATATTAAAATTCAATTCAGTTCTTATAACAAGAAAATAAAACTCTCATGAAAAAAATTCAAATATTTATAAATTTACAAAGTATTTCACCTTTCTTTCATAAAAAAATTTTAGTTACTTTAAAATTAATATTCGTACTTTTAGGATTATTTAACTTCTCTGTGTGCGCTCAAACAAAACAAAAATCATATCTTTTTGCAACACCTTGGTATGAATCAGATGGTGGCCGCGTTAGATTAGCTATCACCAGCCCATCTCTCTCTGGAATAAGAGACGGTATTATTGAAATTATGCTTAAACCTCAATGGAAAACTTACTGGCGTAATCCAGGCAATTCAGGTATGGCACCATTTTTTAATTTCAAGCAACAAGTCTCTTATGAGATATTTTACCCCACACCACAGCTTTATGAAACAGAAAATGACTGGTCAATAGGTTATAAAAATGAGGTTTTATTGCCTTTTACCATCTCCAATGCAAGCAATAATCTAACTGGTTCTTTAACTCTTGGATTCTGTAATGAAATCTGTCTTCCATTTACTGTTAACTTTAATTTTTCTCCACCCATTGAAAAAAACGACGCTATCCCTTCATCCTTGTTAAAGAAGGCTCAAGATGCCTTACCCCGTACAAATAATCATGCGTTAAAAATAAGCGCTGAAAAAGATAAAAACACCCTCTTTATAAAAATACAAAATAAAAATAAAATCATGCCCATCTCTCTCTTTTTAGATGGAGGAGAAATGCAAATTGGACCAGCAAAAAAAGTAAGTGACAACGTGGATTACACACTTTTTAGCGCCCCCATCCATTTCATACCAGAGAAAACAATCCAAACAGTTTTTTATACAGTGTCCTTTAAAGATGATGCCTTAAGTGGAACATTCATGCTTCATACGCCATTAACCTCTCCCGCTATTCCACGATAAAAGAGAGAACTTCTCAAACAAAGGCTACGCCGAAAAACTTCCATTTTCGCGGTATTCTGTAATTGCTTTACGTGCAAGTGCATCTGCACGCTCATTATCTGGATGACCAGCATGCCCTTTTACCCAGTGCCATCTGATAGTATGGTGAGAACTGACGTCTTCAAGAGTTTGCCATAACTCTTTATTTTTAACAGTTTTTTTTGATACAGTCCGCCAATTATTCTGCTTCCATCCTTCAAGCCATAAAGATATACCATTGCGCACATACACTGAGTCCGTATAAAGATCGACAGAACAAGATTCTTTAAGTGCCTTCAACGCACAAATTGCCGCCATCAGTTCCATTTGATTATTGGTCGTGTGTAGTTCTCCACCATAAAGCTCACGTTCATAACCATTCCAGCGTAAAATCGCCCCCCACCCTCCAACTCCAGGATTACCTGAGCAAGCACCATCTGTATAAATTTCCACGACTTTCTGTTGTTTTAACATAAAATTCAAAAACCTAATTCGCTTAACGAACCTACATTACTGAAAAAACAAAGCTTGTGCCAATATTCTCGTGGATCTTTCTTAACGACAAAACTACTGGGCAGTGTATTAAACCAATCATACAAGCGTGTGAGTAAAAAGCGTAAAGCTGCACCCCGCGCCAACAAAACAATCGCGTCCAATTCTAAGGGCACCAATGGCCTTATCTTTTGATAATTTTTCAATAACCCACGTGCTTTAATAAGATTATAGGAATAGTCATCTTCAAAACACCAAGCATTCAAACAAATGGCCAGATCATAAGCAAAAAAATCATTACAAGCAAAATAAAAGTCTATAATACCAGAAAGACGATGATTCAAAAAAAATACATTATCATTAAATAAATCGGCATGAATAATACCTGTTGGCAAATTCAACGGCCAATTTTCTTCTAAAAAAGCCAACTCAGTGTCAATTTTTTTTCCGAACTCTTCAAGCAACGTATCTTCTCTCGTTCGGCAACTTTTCCATAAGAGTTTCCAATCCACAAGAGAAAGAGTATTTCTGCGGTTAAGCGGAAAATCCTGTCCAGCTAAATGCAATTGCGCTAGACTACTACCCACTTCGCAGCAATGAGATACATCGGATTGATGAACCCACTTTCCTTCTATAAAAGTAATAATAGCAGCAGGACGTCCTGCTAATTCACCGATTATTGTCCCATCATTTTGAATTACTGGTTGAGGACAAGGAATTCCACGCTGCCCTAAATGTTGCATAAGACTACAAAAAAAAGGCAAATCATCTTTTGAAATACGTTTTTCATAAAGCGTTAGAATAAACTTCCCTTCCGTTGTATAAAGCATGAAATTAGAATTCTCGATACCCTCCGCTATACCTTGATAGGACAGAAGCGAACCTATCGAATAACGTGTCAAAAATGCCTTCAAATCATTTTGATGAACATCAGTATAAACTGCCATTATTTTGCTTTCGTTTTCAGCCTTTTATGTATCATCATTTTCATTTGTTAACGACTCGGCTCGACCATTAACGAAAGCCATATCTTTAGGAGTTAAAATGATGTCACGTAATTCCCGATTCACTAAAAATGTTTCCGTTTCTACTGCAGTTTCAGTTAATTCTATTTTAACATCATAACGTTTACGAAAAGCTGCAATAATTTCATGAACAATAATTTCAGGAGCAGATGCACCAGCTGAAAGACTCACGACGGAAAGAGCTCCAAGACTATCAAAATCAATTTCATTAACACCTTGCACTAAAATAGCTCGGCGCGCACCAAACCTCTCAGCAACCTCTACTAAACGTCGTGAATTAGAAGAATTCGGTGCACCGACAATTAAAAATAGATCACTCCCCAGCGCCGCCACCTTCACAGCTTTTTGCCTATTCGTGGTAGCATAGCAAATTGATTCAGCAGCTGGTGGTTCCAACATAGGAAAACGTCGTTGCAATACATCAAGAATCTCCGCTGTATCTTCAACAGAAAGTGTTGTTTGAGTGACAAAACCCAATTTTTGGGGATCATCTGGTTGATAATATAAAGCATCCTTTACTGTCTCAATTAATGTAACAGACCCTTTTTCAAGCTGTCCCATTGTTCCGATTACCTCAGGATGGCCAGAATGACCAATCAATATAACATGGCGGTCATGCCGTTGATGTCGTATCGCTTGTTTATGAACCTTAGAAACCAAGGGACATGTCGCATCGAGATATAGAAGATTATATTGACGCGCCTCTTCTACTACCGATTTTGGCACTCCATGGGCAGAAAACACAACAGGCTGGTTGCGATGCTCCTCTGGGATTTCATTAAGCTCTTCAACAAAAATAGCTCCACGCTGCTGTAATCCCTCAACTACATAACGATTATGCACAATTTCATGACGAACATAAACTGGAGCACCATATTTTTTTAATGCAAGAATAACAATCTGAATCGCACGATCAACCCCAGCACAAAACCCACGCGGACTACAAAGGCGCATTGTTAGAGGGGGGAATGCTAACATAGTTTATCCCTTAATATCTATAGCTTTGATCACATACCTCAGCATATTATTGCTATACATCAGGCAAGCAGTACAATAGACAGGCAGAAAAACGCCAAAATGTTACCTACTCTAATGAAACAGTGTTCCCACCTTTTTAGGTTAGTATCGTACTTTATTAAGACACAATTTTTAATTTTTGCTGCTTGATTGCAACAAATTTAAGAGATGATAAAACTCCAAACGAAAGATTCAATTAAAAGGGATCCAAATATAGCAGCTAAATAAAATAATGAAAAGAAAAACGTTTTTTTTGCCATCAAAATGGTTGCGTCATGCGTATCGGCTTTCCATAAACGATAGACAAAATAAATAAAGATAAAGCTCAAAATTGTTGAGAAAATACCATAGGAAACTCCCGCAAAGCCAGTAATAAAAGGTCCAGCGGTGCACATTGCCATAAGAACAGTATAAAATAAAATCTGTTTTTTTGTTGAACGCTCACCTCGTACATTAGGCATCATAGGAATGCCTGCGGCCTCATAATCAAGAGATGAAAAGAGAGAAAGAGACCAAAAATGTGGTGGAGTCCACATAAAAATGATTAAAAATAACAAAAAGCTCTCAATATTCACTGTCCCCGTTGCCGCTGCCCATCCAATCATAGGCGGGAAAGCTCCAGATGCACCACCAATAACAATATTTTGTGGCGTTATACGTTTTAGCCAAATTGTATAGATAACAACATAAAAGAAAATTGTGAACGCAAGAAAAAATGCTGCAAACCAATTAATGAAGCTCCCCATAACCAATACAGAAAGTATAGAAAGAACCAGCCCAAAAACAAATGCCTTTTGGGGACTGATTTTGCCGCTAGGAACAGGGCGATGTTTGGTACGTTCCATCATAGCATCAATATCAGAATCATACCACATATTCAGTGCTCCCGCACCACCACCACCTAGAGCAATACACAAAATTGCTAAAAAACCATACAATGGATTTATAGAAACAGGTGATACGAGCAGTCCAACCAGAGCTGTAAATACAACAAGCGACATAACCCGTGGTTTCAATAACGTGATATAATCATAAATACTAGATTTTGGCGGGAACAATTTACCATTGTCAGCCGATAATTCTTCTGAAACAGACATTCTCCTCAAAGACCTCTTCCATCTCTGTCATACACAAACAAATATCATCTAGCATATGCGAATGACCAATTAATATGAGTGCTTTTGAAAACATATAGGATAGCCCTCTTATACGTACTCATTAAAAACAGACAGAAGCATTTGCAATATCAATATAAAGACATTCTTTCTTATATAAAAAACGTATCATAAAAACAAAATACATCCTAGAAAACATTCTAAAGCAATGTTAAAAGCTCTTATTTCTATAAGATATTGTTTTTTTTAGTTTTTCTTTTCTTTCGTGTATATGGATTAATATGTTTTGGTAGATACGGGTTTTGTGTTATAATTTCAGTTTGAAAATTCACTTTATTATGTAACTCACTGCACAAGTGCGGAGTGTTGATTCGAGTAAGGCAAGGCTTTCTGTGGTACTTTATAAATTGCTAAAAAAAAGTTTCTTTATTGGTGTTGTTATTTACATGCTTTATAACATTTCTGCTCATCACGCTGCTGCACAAACATCCAACACGCAAAATGTCCCTACCCCACAAACCTACGGTGCATGGACGAAAGTTTGTTCTTTGCCACTAGGTACACCTAATACACAATGCGAAGTTGTACAAAACGTCCATATGCAAGATCGCCATGATATTAGCTTTCGTGTTATGTTTTATAAACTTCCTAAAAATCAAGGAGCCTTGATGCGTGTTTTCGTTCCGATTCGCGTTGAATTGCGCTTCGGTGTTGGAATAAAAATTGACGATAAAGATATAGGGAAAATGGAATATCGTCGTTGTATTGGTGATAATTGCGTTGCTGAAGCTGTTCTTAAGGAAGATATACTACAGCTGTTTTTAAAAGGGAAAAGAGCAACTTATTTTATCTTCACAACGCCTGAGCAAGGAACTGGGGGACTCATTGACCTTCAAGGCCTTAGTGAGGCCTATGCAACCTTACCAACGTAATATGATGAATACATTAACCAATCAAAGCATCTTATAGCTCTTTTATAGTTTCTCGAACAAAACAATGGAAATCTTCCAAATCCCCATAAAATAGGATAACTACTATGAAATCCCTGATTGACTATTTTGATATTGCTTCCTCTAAAGTGCAATCACTTGTACAAGAATCTCTTCACAATGCTGATGATGGTGAGCTTTATCTTGAGTATACAGAAAGTGAAGCTCTTTTATTTGATAATGGGCAACTTAAAAATGGCTCTTTTCATCAAGATATGGGATTTGGTCTACGCGTTGTTGCTGGAGAGGCTACTGGATATGCTCATTCTAGTGAATTATCAGCTGCAGCGCTCAAACGTGCTAGTGAAGCGGCTAGAGCTGTTACCTATCATAATCATGTAGGACCTTATAGTGCCGCACCTCAACAAACAAACAAGAGACTCTATCAACCATGTAACCCTCTTGATACTCCATCATTTGAAGAAAAAAGTATGCTTTTGCAAAAAATTGATGCTTATTTACGTGAAAAAAATGATAAATTGCATCAAGTGACTGTTTCTCTTTCCGGTTCACTCCAGCATGTTGAAATCTTACGTGCCGACGGCTGTCTTGTCCGTGATATTCGCCCTCTTGTGCGACTTTCTATATCCGTGGTTGCTGCCGAGGGTGATCGACGTGAAAATGGTTTCTATGGATGTGGTGGTAGGCAAGCATTTAGCCAATTCATTCGTGAAGAAAATTGGAAAAAAGCTGCTGATGAAGCTTTGCGTATGGCTTTAATAAACCTAGAAGCAGAACCAGCACCAGCAGGAACATTTGATGTTGTCCTAGCCAATGGGTGGCCCGGCGTTATGCTTCATGAAGCCGTAGGTCATGGATTGGAAGGGGATTTTAACCGCAAAAAAACTTCTGCTTTTGCTGGACTTCTAGGCAAACAAATTGCAGCAAAAGGTGTGACAGTCGTTGATGATGGTACAATTCCAGAATGCCGTGGTTCACTTACTGTTGATGACGAAGGCACACCATCAGGATATAACGTTCTTATTGAAGATGGTAAACTCATTGGATTTATGCAAGATAGACTAAATGCTCGACTTATGGGGGTTAATCCAACTGGAAATGGACGGCGTGAATCCTATGCACATGCACCAATGCCACGGATGACAAATACAATCATGCTAGGAGGAGATAAAACACCTGAAGAAATTCTACTCTCACTAAAAAATGGTATCTATGCTGTTTCATTTGGCGGAGGACAGGTTGATATCACTTCTGGAAAATTCGTCTTTGAATGTACTGAAGCCTACCGAGTAGAAAATGGCAAAATTGTAGCACCAATCAAAGGTGCAACCCTTATTGGAAATGGACCAGAAGCCATGAAACGTATTACAATGATTGGAAATGATAGCAAACTTGATAATGGTATCGGTATGTGCGGAAAAGCAGGACAAAATGTCCCTGTTGGTGTTGGACAACCTCATCTGCGAATCAATAATATGACAATTGGTGGAACAGCACTTTCATAAAACTAGATTTTATGCAGCTCTAATCCAGAGGGTAATTGGAGTATAGCTGAACAACTCTGTAAAAGAAGAAGTCTTTTATCTAATTGCCAGAAGATATGTCTGAAATGATTAGTTTTTATTGGAGAAACCTTTGATAGGATGGCGTTCTTTATAAAGGTATTTGCCACTATTCTCAGTGCTTTTTTGTTTGTGTGGGAAAAGGACGACAGTGCAATTTTGCTTCCTCATCTCTTCTCTTCGCGCATCTAAACATAACCTCGCATAGCAATAGCTTGTTGTGTATTTTTTATCCCTCGCAGCAAGCTGAGATGTTTGGAATATAACAACTCCCGTTCTTCGGATGATAAAAAAAACGTAAAGGCCGCTCCTAAGGAGCATTCACCGCAGCATGACTCTTTGTGGTAAATCTTCTTGTTTGTCTTCCCAGAGCTTCTTTTTTTGCTGAGCGCATCTATACGCTTGGCACAAGAAAAAAACAAAACAAAGGTGTATCAATCTTTATAACCTCACCCATAACGCATAGTTCTTAGCAAACTCTTCCAAACTCAAGGACAGATCCCTTTTTGGCACTAGGATTTTCAAGGTTTAAAGATGCTAAATCACTCGCCTAAGATAAAAGAAAAAACTCTCACTATTTTAAAGCATCATGAACGCTTTTAACAAAACGCAAAAGGTAAGATCTTGAAACCGTCACGCACATTCCAGAAACTGATCCCTTAATGAAGGTTAACTCTTTTTCCCAATTCCTGCACTTGATATCATCCCCCTCCCTAGTAATAATACTTCTTATAAATGAAAGTTACCACTTCTCCCCCTTTATCAAAGCTTATTGGGATACAGAATCTCATCAAATGTCCTTCATTCAAATAATTTTTGCTATCCTTCAAACAAGCTAAAGTTTCCAACTTATAGTCGCCTTACGCTTACTCAAAACAGCAACAATTTCAACATGCGGTGACCATAAAAATTGATCAATCGGTATGATTTGTTCTATTGTATAACCACCTGTAACAAGAAGAGATAAATCACGAGCAAACGTAACAGGATTACACGAAATTGCTATCACACGTGGGATCGTCGCCTTCGCTAATTCACGCACCTGTTTTTGTGCACCAGCGCGTGGAGGGTCAAAAACAACGCACTCAAAACACTCAAGTTCCTTTGCAGAAAGTGGACGACGAAAGAGATCACGTTTTTCACAAGTCACTGTCTTTAAACCGATCGCAAAGCGTGCTGCCCGATCTAAATTTGCTAACGCTTCTCCATCATTTTCTACCGCATGAACATTCACCTTCTTCGCCATACGCAACGCAAATGTTCCCACTCCAGAAAACAAATCAACGGCATTTTTTGCTTTTTTTAAATGAGCTAAAATAATATTGCCCATAATATTTTCTGCTTCAACAGTCGCTTGCAGAAAACCTCCAGAGGGAAGTTCAACACGAACATCGCCAAAATAAATCAATGGTTTTTCTCGTTCAACAAAAACCTCACCCTCAACAGACAGACGGGTAATTCCACACAAAAGGGCTGCACGCACCATTTTCTGACGAACATGCTCATCGCGTATAACACAACCGCTTAAAGCAATATCTAAGCCGTTTTCAACAGACGTTATCGTTATATGAAACCGTTTGGCATGATTGCTTACAAGAGCACAAAGTGACCTGATATCATCTAGTTTAGATATAATCTCAAAACGTGTTACTGGGCATTCTTCAACCGCTATAACCTCATGGGACAAATAACGATTAAAACCAACAATATGACCATTCTGGGTCGCAAGCGCTGTTAAAGTGATTCGCCGACGAGAGTGATATCCACATTCAATTAAAGGAGAAACAAAGACATCAATGCCATGACTTTTGAGCGCATCAACAACTAATCGCCGCTTCCAAGAACGGTAAGCATCAGCACTCCAATGCTGAAGAAGACATCCTCCACAATTCTCAAAATGTTGGCAAATAGCTTCAATGCGTTCTGGTGATTTTTCTTCTAACGTAATAAGCTTTGCATATTTCCCACAAAGAGCAATTGTAGCAACCTCTTTTGGTAAAGTAAAAGGAACATAGATAGAACCGTGTGGTGTATTGGAAACACCATGACCATTCGCGCCAATATGGTCGATGATAACACCATTAATCATTCTTTTTTTCTCCAAATAGCAAGTATTCTACATTGCCATCACCACCTGCAATAGGTGAGAGAAGCAAACCTTTCGCTGTCCATCCCCTTTGAGTGTTGAGCCAATCAAAAAGTCTTTCAGCAGTTTGTTTTGCTATTGATAGATCTCTTAATACCCCGCCCTTACCAAGAGCTTCTCGACCAATTTCAAATTGTGGCTTTACCAATAAAATTGCTTGAGCTCCCCTCCTAGCTAGAGACAAAACGGGTGGCAACGCAAGTTTGAGAGAAATAAAACTAACATCCGATACTATAAGATCAATTTCTCGACCGTCTAAATGTTTCTGTTTCAAATTTCTAACATTCAAGCCCTCCAATAAAGTTATCGCACTGTTGCCAGATAACCGTGAATCCAATTGATTATGGCCAACATCAACAGCAATAACATGCGCTGCTCCGCGCTCTAAAAGAACTTGCGTAAAACCACCTGTCGATGCACCAATATCAATGGCAGTCACTTTATCCGTTACAATTGGAAATGCATCAAGTGCACTGATCAATTTTAACGCCGCACGTGAAACATACTTCTGTGCAGGATCGCAAACTACAATGTCTGCGCTATCAGAAATAATTTGTCCAGCTTTTGAAATTATTTCGCCATCAACCTTAACGGTTTGACGCATAATGGCATCACGTGCCCGTGAACGTGTCGTAAAAAAGTTTTTTTCAACTAAAAAAACATCAAGCCTTTTTTTGATGGACATCTCATACTCGAACTTTCTGCACTGTCCGAATTTTGCGTCCTAAAGCAGTAAAGACAGTGTTGATAATACCTATAGCATCAAGTCCGATACGCGAAAGCACTGTCTTTGGTGAACCGTGATTCAAATAAGCATCAGGAAGTTTTAATGTGCGAACTTTTAAACCATGCTCCAAAAGTCCTTCTTGCGCCAAAAATTGTAATAAGTGCGCTCCAAAGCCACCCATCGCGCCTTCTTCAATTGTCACCAAGACTTCATGCTCACGTGCCAAACGACGCATCAAATCCTTATCTAAAGGTTTTGCAAACCGTGCATCCGCAACCGTTGTCGATAACCCCTCTGCGCCCAACTCATCAGCAGCCATCAGGACTTCTGGCATTCGCGTTCCAAAACAAACCAGAGCAATCCTGTTTCCCTCACGTAAAATACGCCCTTTTCCAATCTCTAGTAACTCACCGCGCTGTGGTAAATCCATACCAATACCTTCACCACGCGGATAACGAAAAGAAAGTGGCCCCTGATCATACGCCGCAGCGGTACGGACCATATGCATAAGCTCGACTTCATCAGAAGGCGCCATAACAACAAAGTCAGGAAGAGTGGTCAAAAAAACAATATCAAAACTGCCAGCGTGCGTCGCACCATCTGCACCTACAAAACCTGCTCGATCAATCGCAAAACGCACCGGTAATTTTTGAATCGATACATCGTGAATAATCTGATCATACGCGCGCTGCAAAAAAGTAGAATAAATCGCAACAAAAGGTTTGTAACCTTCACAAGCAATGCCAGCAGCAAAAGTTACTGCATGCTGCTCCGCAATACCAACATCAAACATTCTTTCAGGGAATTTTTCAGCGAAAGAATCAAGACCCGTTCCTGTTGGCATTGCCGCCGTTATACCAACAATCTTATCATCATGACTGGCTTCCTCCATTAAAGCTTTAGAAAACACCTTGGTATAGGAAAGAGCATTGCTTTGTGTCTTAATCTGTTTCCCTGTAACAACATTAAAACGATTCACTCCATGATATTTATCAGATGATGCTTCCGCAGGTGCATACCCCTTGCCCTTATGGGTTACGACATGCACCAAAACAGGACCATCAGGATATTCACGAACATTTTTTAAAACAGGCAATAAGTGCTTTAAATTGTGGCCATCTATTGGTCCAACATAGTAAAAGCCAAGCTCATCAAATAAAGTTCCTCCAACCAAAAAACCACGCGCAAATTCTTCTGAACGACGTGCTTTATCTAAAAAGAACTTTGGCAATTTCTCGCTTAGTATCTTTACCCGTTCACGCAAATTGCGGTATGATGGGCGGGAAACAAGCCGCGCAAGATGAGCGCTCATAGCACCAGTAGGGGGTGCAATAGACATATCATTATCGTTGAGGATAACAATCAAACGCGCATCCAAAGCGCCGGCATTATTCATCGCTTCATAAGCCATACCAGCAGACATAGCGCCATCACCAATGACAGAAATAATATTCCGTCTCGTCTCCGCCTTCAAAGCACTAGCCACCGCCATACCAAGACCAGCTGAGATAGACGTAGAAGAATGGCCCGCCCCGAACGGATCGTACACACTTTCTGAACGCTTGGTAAAACCTGACAATCCGCCTTCTTGACGCAATGTGCGAATTTTCTCTCTACGCCCCGTCAAAATTTTATGAGGATAAGTTTGATGACCAACATCCCAAATAATCCTATCAACAGGCGTATTAAAAACATAATGCAACGCAACAGTGAGTTCAACAACCCCAAGCCCCGCACCAAGATGACCACCTGTTACCGAAACCGCATCAATTGTTTCAGCCCGCAATTCATCAGCCAACCTTACCAAATCAGACTCCGGCAATGCCCGCAAATCCTCTGGCAAACGAATACAATCAAGTAGCGGCGTTAATGGCCTAGACAAAAAAAACTCCTTATATTTATTTGATCAAAAAAATGAAAAGATAAGCGCACATTTTTCTCTATTTCGTTTATAGTGTGTCGTATTTTATACTGGTATACTTTACCTATTTAAGCTTATCTACAAGCTTTTCTTGTTTCTAGCTCATTACATAAAAAGCAATTAATAAAATCTGTTCTCCATAAATGAAGTCGCTTTGCCTTTTGCGACACAACAAACACAGAAAAATTACTGAACTTTATTCAGGATCAAGTGGCTCTACACCTTTTGGAGAGCCTCCTTCTGAAAGCTGAATTTTCTCAACTTTAGCTTCAGCTACTTTCAAGAGCTTTTCGCAATGCTTTTTCAGAGCCTCACCACGCTCATAAATGTCAATTGATTGTTCTAAAGGAACATCGCCGCGTTCTAAATTCTCAACAATCACTTCAAGCTGCTTAAGTGCTTCCTCAAAACTTAACGCCGTAATATCCCCCTTTTTTATCTCTTGTTCCATGCGATCCTCACAAGATATCTGTTCTAGATATACGAATTCCAAAACCTTCTAAACCTACATAATGGCGCTCTTTAGAAGCATAAACAATAACAGAACTGATTCCTAAATGTTTCAAAATTTGTGACCCTAAACCAATTTGGCGCCATTCTTCTTCACGTTCAATCGCCTGCACATGGTTTTCTGAAGCTTTTTTTGCCATTTCCTCAAAGCCAATAGCTGTTTTTTGACCAACACCAACCGATCCTTCACGCAAATAAACAAAAACACCACGTTTTTCTTTTTCCATCATACGCCGCATGATAGCGGTAACATCTGATGATTGACCAAAAACATCACTCATAATGTTTTCACGATGCAACCGCACAGGAATATCCTCACCATCACGAATATCACCAAAAACGATTGCAACATGCTGAACTGCTTCCCAAGGCAGTTGATAACTCTGGACAATAGCAGGTCCTACTGGTGTTTCAATATGCATTTCTCCAACATGCCTGATCAACATTTCCTTACGTTGACGATAAGCGATTAAATCGGCAACTGTTATCATATGCAACCGATTATCTTGTGCAAATTTTGTAACTTCATCTCCGTGTTTAACGCTGCCATCATCATTGACCAACTCACCAATAACACCAACTGGCGGCAAACCAGCTAATTTACATAAATCAACAGCCGCCTCCGTATGACCTGAACGCATAAGAACCCCCCCTTCATGCGCAATCAAAGGAAAAATATGTCCTGGACGGACAAAATCGTGAGCACCAGCATTTGGATTAGCAAGATTACGAACTGCCAATGTACGGTCGTGTGCGGAAATACCCGTCGTTATCCCATGTTTAAAATCCACAGTAACAGTAAATTGGGTCCGGTGCGCTGAATTATTATCTGGCACCATAGGAGCAAGATGAAACCGTTGCGCTTCTTCTTTTGGCATAGGTGCACAAACAATGCCCGTTGTGTGACGAATGATAAATGCCATCTTTTCTTCTGTACAATGGACAGCAGCAAGAGTTAAATCACCCTCGTTTTCACGTCCATCATCATCCGTAACTACAACAATCTCACCGCGTTCAAAAGCCCGAAGCGCAGAAACAATTTTTTTTTGATCATAAGTCATCACTTACCTTTCAAATCAACCAACCTGACCGCGATGCCTTAAATAATGATCAGCAATAGCACAAGCGACCATCGCCTCACCAACAGGAACAGCGCGAATCCCAACACACGGATCATGGCGTCCTTTCGTTGCAACATCTACATTGTTACCATCAACATCAATCGAACGACGGGGAATCAAAATTGATGCTGCCGGCTTCACAGCAAAACGTGCAACTATTGGCTGTCCACTCGATATTCCACCTAAAATACCACCAGCATGATTGGATAAAAAAAATGGTCTTCCATCACTTCCCATTCGCATTTCATCTGCATTTTCTTCTCCCAATAGGCGAGCTGCTGCAAAACCATCACCAATTTCAACCCCTTTAACCGCATTAATTGACATGAGTAATGATGCAATATCCTGGTCAAGTTTTGCGTAAATAGGTGCTCCTAACCCTGCCGGAACATTCTCCGCAACAATCTCAACAAGAGCACCAACAGATGAACCATCTTTACGTAGTTTATTGATATAATCACTAAAAATGGGCACCATCTCTGCATCAGGTGTAAAAAAAGGATTTTTATCAACCTCTGACCAATCCCAACGATCGCGATTAATATTATGAGGACCAATCGCTATCACAGCTCCCCGTACAATCAGACTAGGAACAATTTTACGCGCAAGAGCACCTGCCGCAACACGTGCTGCCGTCTCACGCGCTGAAGAACGTCCTCCACCTCGAAAATCACGAATGCCATATTTAATATCATAAGTATAATCCGCATGACTTGGACGATACTGACGGACAATTGAGCCATAATCTTTCGAACGTTGATCTGTGTTTCGAATAAACAGAGAAATTGGCGTACCTGTTGTCACCAATGTCGTCCCATCGTCTTGAACAACAACTCCTGAAAGGACCTCTACTTTATCTGATTCTCGGCGCTGCGTTGTATATTTGGATTGTCCCGGTCTGCGTTTATCAAGATAAGATTGAACCTCTGACAGGGTGAAAACAATCCCCGGAGGACAACCATCAATAACACAGCCAAGAGCAACACCATGACTTTCTCCCCATGTTGTTACACGAAACAAATGCCCAAATGTATTATGCGACATGAAAAATGACTCGTTTCTTTGTCAAATATACACCACTCTAGCGCATGTCGAACTGTGTACAAACAGCCCTCAAAATAATACTACGCTCCTATGCCACTCATTGGGCATTTTAAATTCAGACAAATCACTGTTGTTAAAGTAAAAAGCCTTATAAACCAAATTCATTCTTTAACGACAGAAATGTCCGGTGCATCAACAGCTTTCATACCTATAACGTTATAACCTGAATCCACGTGATGTACTTCACCGGTAACAGAACGAGACAAATCGGAAAGAAAGTAAAGAGCAGAATCACCCACCTCTTCAATTGTTACCGTACGACGTAAGGGAGCATTATATTCATTCCATTTTAAAATATAACGGAAATCACCAATACCAGAAGCAGCTAGCGTTTTGATTGGCCCAGCAGAGATCGCATTAACACGAATACGCTTAGGACCTAAATCCACTGCTAAATATTTCACACTTGCTTCAAGAGCCGCTTTAGCAACTCCCATCACATTATAATTGGGAACAACCTTTTCTGCACCATAATAGGTCAATGTTAAAATTGAGCCGCCATCTGGCATTAACTTTTCTGCACGCTTCGTTAAAGCCGTTAAGGAATAAACGGAAATATTCATGGTCATCATAAAATTCGATTCGCTAATATCAACATAACGACCGCTTAACTCGTCCTTATCAGAAAAACCAATAGCATGAACTAAAAAATCCAGTTTGCCCCATTTATTCTCTATTGTTCTAAAGACTGCATCAATAGATGCACTATCAGAAACATCACAATGACCGCAAACAAATCCCTTTACTTCCTCTGCCAAAGGCTCAACACGCTTTTTCATCGCCTCACCTTGATAGGTAAAAGCAAGCTCTGCCCCTGCGCTACTCGCCGCTTTAGCTATCCCCCAAGCGATAGAGCGATTATTGGCCAATCCCAAAATTAAACCACGCTTGCCGTACAATAAACCATTACCATTAGCCATAAGCACTGCCCCGTTGCTACTTTAAAATTAATATTATTTATCTGCCTATGGCATAGGTCAACTTTTTCTTCAAGTAATTGGTTTAAAATCAAACGAAAACTATGCATTTATATAATTCAAATGTTAACTTTTTTGCATTTGCAAAAACTGTTCTAATGCAGCATCACCACCTTCCGGCAACATGACACGAACATGCACATAAAGATCATCCCTTTTGCCGTTTTTTAAACGAAGTCCTTTCTCTTTCAACCGTAAAACACGATCAGAACTTGACCAAGCAGGAATAGTTAAAACCACACGCCCTTCTAAAGTCTCAACTTCTTCTTTTGCTCCTAAAACAGCATGTTTAAGGGGAACTGGTAAATCAAGATGGAGCGCCCTTCCTTCAAGCCGCAAACGAGGATGTTTTTGAATATGAATCGTTACCAACGCATCTCCTGCTTGCCCATAAGCCACCTCTTCTCCTTGGCCTTTTAAGCGAATGGTTTGCCCATCTTCAACATAGTCTGGAAGCTTAATTTTTAACTTTTTTCCATTAGGAAAAACAGCCTCTACCTTTTCTGCACCAACCATCTGTTCCAATGTTACCGCAAGATTAGCACGAACATGGGCCCCTTGTTGAGGTCGATTATAGTGCGCAGAATTTGAAAAGCTCCCTCTTCCCCCAAACAAATCACGAAAAATATCGCTCGCATCAAAACCCGCACCGCCGGAAGAACCAAAATCAAAACCCTTCGCTCCTCCTGAAAAAGGATTGTGTCTATTGCTAAAATTCTCACCAGCACCATAAGCTTGATAAAGCGGTTTTCCCTCCATATCAATTTCACCGCGGTCAAATTGTGCTTTTTTATCTTTATCACCTATAATTTCATAAGCTTGATTAATTTCAGAAAACTTTTCTTTCGCTTTTGCATCATCCATATTATGGTCTGGGTGATACTTTTTTGCTAATCTTCTGAATGCCGATTTAATTTCTTGCGGTTTTGCGGTACGTGCCACTCCCAGAATCGTGTAGGGATCACGCATATTGCCCTCTTTTCAATTGTTTTGTTCTCAAAATATCAACTGATATGTTGTTCAATATCCCTCACAGCCTCATCAGTCTATTCTAGAGAATGATTTTTCTCTGTTTCTTTGTTTATATGCCTATAAAGAAAATAAAATACCAGCTAAAATAGATATTTTTTTAATATAGCGCATTGTATTCAATGCTAAAGAAAAAAATAATTAAAACGCCATAAAAATACAAAACAGAATTGATTTTTTTTGAAAGAGAAAAAACAGCGCTTTACCTCTCGATAATAAAGTAAAGTAAATTAAACGAAAAAATGCCTCACTCGTGCTCACTAACATGCGGAGATACTATGAGCAACAAAACACAAACAGACAATGACTTCGACTTCATGCAAATGGAAAAACCTTTCGCACTCTTCGCAAAATGGCTTGAAGAGGCAACTGTGAGCGAAATAAATGATCCTAACGCTATGGCGTTGGCAACAGTCGATGAAACAGGCTTGCCTAATGTTCGTATGGTTCTTCTCAAAGACTACAGTCCTCAAGGCTTCGTCTTCTATACCAATTATGAAAGCCGAAAAGGACAAGAAATTTTGAAATCAATGAAAGCATCGTTAGGTTTTCATTGGAAATCGCTTCGCCGTCAAGTCAGAATTAGAGGAATTGTTGAAAAGATCACTCCTCAAGAAGCAGATGCGTATTTCCAATCGCGACCACGTGGCAGTCGAATTGGTGCATGGGCATCCAAACAATCTCAGCCATTAGAAAACCGGTTTGCCCTCGAAAAAGCAATTGCCAAATATACTGCTCATTATGCTGTAGGAAACATACCACGCCCATCTTATTGGTCTGGTTTTCGCGTTAAACCCCTTTCTATCGAATTCTGGCGCGATCGCCCGTTTCGTTTACATGACCGTCTACTCTTTACACGTAATTCTGTTGAAGATGTCGATTGGCAAAGACAACAGCTTTATCCCTAATCCTTCAGGCTTTAAAGAGCTTAAAATCTTTGTTTATATAAGGACTAAACAGCTATTCGCAAAACTAAGAGTGGATTGTTGATTTCAATTTAAATCCGATAATCGCATTTTCACTATAAAACTTAGTTGACGAATGATTTTTTACCTCCTTTACGGCTTGAAGAGAGATTACAGTTACAAGCCTATCCAAATAAAACGCTGTTTTTAATAGAAATTCCGTAAGGTGATCAGCGCTGTTAAACGGTACTTAAAAAGGTAAGATGATCCTGCATACTCTGAAATACGGAAAAAAAGAGCTCCAAGGCTGAAATAAAAAATTCAAAATCAATGATAACACCCTGAGGTTTTCATTTCCTTCACTTTCAAACATCATATAACATATGATTTATGTTTTAAGTTTTTATTGTTAAACCGTAGGGTAAAGTATCATCCAGATACCACCGCATACCAAACCAGCAAAAATCACAAAGCCAATAAACGAATTAGATTTAAAAAGCTTTAGGCATTGTGAACTGTCGTCTATATCAATGACTTTAATTTGAACGAACATATGAATGCTTGCCACAAAAAGTCCAAGAAAACTAAGAATGGGAACTTGTGCCAAATAAAATGCTAAGCTGACGAGAACCAAAAAACCACTATACAAAAATACCAAAGCACGTTTGGTGCCTTTACCAAAGAGAAGTGCCGTAGAAAGTACGCCAACAGTCGCATCATCCTCCTTATCTTGATGCGCGTAAATTGTATCATACCCTATTGTCCACAAGATTGATCCCACATAAAGTAAGATAGGTGCCCACCCCAAACTCCCACACACAACTGCCCACCCCATTAATGCCCCCCAATTAAATGCAATACCTAAAAAAAATTGCGGCCAATATGTTATGCGTTTCATAAATGGATAAAGTGCAACCGCCACCAATGACGAGATACCTAGAAAAAAACTAAATCTATTAAATTGCGATAAAACCCCTAAACCAACCAAACATTGCACGAATATAAAAACTTTTGCCTGAAATCGACTTACATGGCCTGTTGGCAATGGGCGAGAACGTGTTCGCTCTACCTGAGAATCAATCTTATGGTCAATAAGATCGTTCCAAGTACACCCTGCACCCCGCATGGCTATGGAACCTAGAAAAAAAAGAAAGAGATACCAAAACCAATTCATTAACATTGATAAAAGAGGGTATCGATGCACTTCATAAGAAAGAAAAGCCATTGTTGTTGACCAGAAACAAGGCCACATCAATAACTGCCATCCGATAGGCCGATCCCAACGTGCCAATTGAGCATAAAACCACAAAGAAGGGGGCAGAAAATGATAGACCCATTGGTTGGAGGGGGCATCTATAACCCGTCCAGGACTCTCACAGGATTGAACATGTGTAATATTTTTACTTTTTTTCATCAAATAATTTTACCTTTAGTCTTGCGATAGAGGCATTTCATTCTTATGACAAGAAAACTTATTTAACCATATTCTGTGATAGGAGCAAGCAATGAACATCCTTCTTATCGGCTCAGGCGGACGAGAACATGCTTTAGCATGGAAAATAGCAGCATCACCACTGCTAACAAAATTATATTGTGCTCCTGGGAATCCTGCAACAGTGGAACTTGGTGAAAATATTGATTTAAATATTGATGATCATTCTCTTGTCATTGATTTTTGCAAAATGCATTCTATTGACCTTGTAATTGTTGGACCAGAAGCACCACTGGTTGCAGGCATAACAGACTCCCTTAATCGCGCTAATATCTGTGTATTTGGACCTACTCAAAAAGCTGCACAGCTAGAAGGTTCAAAATCATTTACAAAAGATTTATGCCGTAAGAATAATATTCCTACAGGAACTTACCAATGCTTTAATGACGCGTCAAAAGCTAAAGCCTACATTCGTCAACAAGGTATCCCCATTGTCATTAAAGCCGATGGCTTAGCTGCTGGTAAAGGTGTTGTTGTTGCAATGACAATGGAAGAGGCATTTAACGCAGTTGATGCCTGTTTCAAAAGTGCCTTTGGCGATGCAGGAGAAAAAATTGTTATAGAATCCTTTCTTGTCGGTGAAGAAGCAAGCTTCTTCTGTCTTTGTGATGGTAAAATTGCTCTTCCCTTTGGATCTGCTCAAGATCATAAACGTGTTGGTGATGGTGATACGGGAGCTAATACCGGCGGCATGGGCGCTTATTCACCAGCTCCCATCATGACCCAAGAAATGATTCATCGTACCCTTAAAGAAATTGTTGAACCAACTTTACGCAGTATGAATAAAATGGGCGCTCCCTTTAAAGGCATTCTCTTTGTCGGATTGATGATAACGCAAAGGGGACCTGAATTAATTGAATTTAATGTACGATTCGGTGATCCAGAATGTCAGGTTTTAATGATGCGCCTACAAGATGATATTCTTCCGCTCCTTCTTGCTGCTGCTCAAGGAAACCT
This sequence comes from Bartonella jaculi, assembly GCF_039543045.1. Classification (NCBI taxonomy): domain Bacteria; kingdom Pseudomonadati; phylum Pseudomonadota; class Alphaproteobacteria; order Hyphomicrobiales; family Bartonellaceae; genus Bartonella; species Bartonella jaculi. The sequence goes on along the minus strand of NZ_BAABIZ010000001.1, from coordinate 55,045 downwards.
TGAAAATAAACCCCTTCAGTGGACTGAAAAAACTGCTTTAACCGTTGTTATGGCTGCTAATGGTTACCCAGACTCTCCTCAAAAAGGTACTGTTATTCGTAATGTTGATAAAGTAAACGCTCTTCCTGACGTAAAGGTTTTTCAAGCTGGTACAGCATTACGCAATGGAGAACTCATTGCTAATGGTGGACGTGTTTTAAATATAACAGCAATAGGAGAAACCATTATCCAAGCGCAAAAACGCGCTTATGAAGCTGTTGATTGTATTGATTGGCCAGAAGGTTTTGTTCGCCGCGATATCGGTTGGCGGGCCATCGCGCGAGAAAGCTAAATTCTTTGAAGACTCTTTTTCATGATTTGCTAATTTCACTTGATAGCATGATGCACAAGTTTGCTAACTGTTCTGTGTTGCTCATCCTATTGAAAAATATTGAATTTTCCTTTGAATGATAAACCAATTATAAAGTTGAGATATTCATACAATAAAAAAAATTGCCTAACTATGAAATTGTGAGCCCAACCTCTTAATCATCATCCCTTGCCATGTTTGTTTAAGATCCATTTGCTCATTATTTTTTACAAAAAACCCTTCGCTTATTAAGCTTGAAACAAACAGCATATATTATCATTGCCTTTGTATAGAGAAAGCCATGAAATTTCTTACTTAAAACATCCCTACCAATATTTTAAGTACGCCACAAAATCAAAACCTACATTCGTCAATAAAGTATTCCTATTGTTCTTAAAAGCTATGATTTAACTTCCGGAAAGAAGCTTAATACCGTCGATACCTACTGCTACAAACATTTGTTTTAAACAAAGCTCCCCTTTAAAGTTAATATATAATATAAATGTCGAATATTGCGAAAATAAATACATCTAGCGGCACAATAGAAAAATGAATGCGCATCAATGCTGCTGTAGTGCAGTACGATTCGCGATCATTAAATGCACCCCCAAGGGATTGCTATAACGAAGTAAAAAGCGTTTTTGCTTAGAATGCAATGTTGGACAAAAAAAATGTCGTAAATCAGAGCGATCTTTAACAACCATAATGCTATTATCTTCATTGATCATAAGCATAGGGAGATCATAAGTATCCGCCCATAATCGCCAATCCAGAAGAACATTATTCAAATCTCTAGAAACTAAAAGCGGAATACAAGCCTCTTCATCTGTATGAAGCAACTCTAATGCAACAGCTCTTTCTCCTGAGCGCGTTTTTACTGTACGTGCTGCAATTCCTCTGAAATGGTAAGCTGGTATTAAACGGGATAAGTTTGAGGAAGAATCAGTTTTTAAAAAAACCCCGCGCTCACTCAACAAACAAATTATTTTATTGCCCGTTTTCAATGAAAAATATGTCGTTGTTTGTGGCAAATGGCACGGATCTAACCGAAATTCAAGCCCCGCTTTCGCCTGATTAAAGCATTGATTAGCCATATTAAAGTGTCCCAATTGATTTCAATAATATACACCCTCTAACAGCTTTTCCCCACCGGATTGTTAAAAGATTAAATAAAAAACAACTGATTTCTTTTTTGGTTATTGAAATCTAAACAAAAACACATGACAAAGTTTATCACTTTTGAATTATAATATTTTTCTAGGATTCATAATCCCTAAAGGGTCAAGCATTTCCTTAATTTTCTGCATAATGTCCAGTGCAACAGGTGATTTGAAAGTGCGAAGTTCCTCACGTTTAAGCTGACCAATTCCATGTTCAGCAGAAAATGTACCCTGATAATGCATTGCTAAACTATGAATCCGGTGATTCATTTTTGACCATAATTGCAAAAATACTGCGGGTTCAGCCCCAATAGGCTGCGTAATATTGTAATGAAGATTCCCATCCCCTAGGTGGCCAAAACAAACCACCCGCGCACCTGGAGCAATCTCTTCAACAATAAGAGCCGCCTCAGAAATAAAATCAGGAATGGTCGCAATAGGCAGCGCAATGTCATGCTTAATAGACCCTCCTGCTAACTTTTGTGCATATGATATACTTTCACGTAATTGCCAAAAAAAAGCTTGCTGCTTTAACGATTGTGCAATAATCGCATCTTCTATTACAGTATTCTTTAAAGCTTCTTCTAAAATAGTACTGAGTACTGATAGTGCTTCACCATCACCCTGCAATGATGAAATATTAATCAATACATACCATTCATGCTCATATTCAAAAGGAGACTTCTCGCACTTCTTATAGCCTAAAGCCATCTGCAAGCTGCATTTTCCCATGAGTTCAAAACCCGTCAACATCTCCCCACCATGACATTGCGCAAGAGATAAAAATTCAACAGCTTTAGCGGGACTACATAAACCGATCAAAGCAACTGCTTTTCCTTTAGGTTTTGGAAAAAGCTTTAAAACTGCTGCTGTTATAACGCCTAAAGTACCTTCTGCACCAATAAAAAGGTTTTTTAAATCATAACCGCTATTGTCTTTCTTTACAAAACGCAAATCATCCAAAATACGGCCATCAGGCAAAACAACTTCCAAACCAAGACAAAGTTCACGCATATTACCATAAGCTAAAACAGCTGTCCCTCCAGCGTTAGATGAAAGGTTCCCTCCTATCTGACAGGAACCTTCCGAAGCCAAAGAAAGAGGGAAAAAACGCCCCGATTCATCTGCTTTTTTCTGTAAGTCCTGTAAAATAACACCAGCTTCCACAACAACAAAATTACCCGCAAGATTAAGACTTCTAATCTTATTTAACCGTTCCATAGATAAAAGGACACCGCACCCACTTTCGTCTGGCTGTTGACCACCCACAAGACCTGTATTTCCACCTTGAGGTACAATCGGCGTGCGCGTTTGGCTAGCCAACTGCATAATTGATGAAACCTCTGCGCAAGAAGATGGACGTAAAAGCAACGGTGTTTTGCCATGAAAAAGTCCTCGTTCTTCAAGCAAATACGGTGCAATCAATGTCTGATCTGTTATAGCATGCGCCGCTCCAACAATTTTTCTAAAGCTCTCAATTAACTCCTGCTCCATCTTCATTCCTCCTTTGGAGCTGCAGCACGTATTAAACGATCATTAATAGCCTCACCTAATCCGTATGACGGAATAGGTTCTACTGCAATACATCTCACCTTGAGTGAATCTAATTGCTCCATGTATTGAAATAAATGAGAAGCAGCCTCTTCCAACTCCCCTCTTTCGCTGAGATTTAAAACAGAAACAGCATTTTCAATATGTGCAATGCGTTTAGGTCCAAATGCTAAAAGTGCTTCATCACTTTCTACCCCTTGTGCATTCAAACGTACCGCAGCATTGGGTGCATAATGCGATTTTAACATACCTGGTGCCTCAATCGCAGCCCGTTGATCTATCCGTTTCAGTGACTTGCCTGCAATTTCTTCAATTTTTTCAGCTGCAAGCCCTCCGGGGCGCAAAAGATAAATACTGTCACCACAAACCTTAATAATCGTTGATTCAAGCCCTATTTTAGAAGGTCCTCCGTCAAGTATCAAAGGAACAGATGCCCCTAAAGATGCAAAAACAGCTTCAGCTGAAGTAGGACTAAGGCGCCCTGATTGATTCGCACTCGGAGCAGCTAAAGGTCGACCAAAATGCTGTACAATTTCTACAAAACAACTATCTGGAAAACGAACAGCTAATGTACTCAAACCAGAAGTGGTTAAAGGATGAATATCATGATGCGCCTTTAAAGGTAGAACTAATGTCAAGGGACCTGGCCAAAATGCTTCCATCAATCGACGCGAGAGAGAATCTATTTTTACGTAGCGTTCCGCCATTTTGATACTGCTTACGTGGGCTATAAGAGGATTAAATTGCGGCCTCTTCTTTATAGAAAAAATAGAAGCGACTGTCTTCCCATTGGTTGCATCACCAGCCAATCCGTAAACAGTTTCTGTCGGTAGTGCTACTAACCTGCCCTGTTCAAGAAGTGCAACAGCCTCTTTTATCGAAGCGCTGTTGAGAGGCAAAATCGTCATGAGATATCATTCCTATAGCGCCCTTTGAGTGATATTATACTCTTTTTCATTCATATATCCTATTGATTTTATATGATTTTTAAGGTGCAGGGCTCGTAAATAAAGGTTAGGGAATAGGATTTTCCAACATGTCTCTACAAAACATATCTTGTTCTGCCTACTTCCTCCACTAATTTTTTGAATTCTGATAAGTCCTCTTGCGAAAAACTATTGTTGAAACTCTTGACTTCAGTTGAATGTGTAGTGCATTGCAGTACAGTTAAATAGGAGATTTAGCAATGGGAAAAATTCAAGCCCGCATACCTGATGAAATTCAAGAAATTGCAAGTGCAGTTATTAAGTCCACGGGCTTGACTGTATCGGATGCAGTACGCATGTTTATGACCCGCATTGCTAGAGATCGAGCATTACCACTTGATTTATTCCAACCAAATCCAGAAACATTACAAGCGATTGAGGATGCCGAAATAGGCTGCATGGAACGTACGTCATTAAGCGGCTTACGGACCATGATTCGCCAAGATAGAAACGAAATGCGTAAGTCCGAAAAGCGAACCTAAGCTTGCTATGAGAGAAATTGTTTATACGCGTTCATTCCGCCACGACCTTAAGCGCGAAAGCAGAAGAAGATTCGCTTCTTGTAGTCAAAGCGTTAACAGAGAATAAACCGCTAAAGGCACATTGGAAAGATCATGCACTAACAGATCAATGGCGCAATTGTTGTGATTGTCATATCAAGCCAGATTTAGTCTTAACTATCGAAAGCCAGATACCAAAACACTAGAGCTCTTATCACTTGGTTCCCATTCTGAATTACGCTTATGACTGAAACCACAGTCTATGGAAAAAAAGTTTTTACGAAGCATCTTCTTCAATATGACAATTTTTCAATTCTTTGAGGGGTGCAAAACTATAACGATGTAATCCCACAACTGGTCCATATTTATTAAGAGCTACACGATGCGCTAGTGTTGCATAACCGACATGCTTTTCTAAACCATAAGCTTTATAAACTTGCCCCGCGCATTCCATCATTCGATCCCGTGTTACTTTGGCAACAATGGATGCTGCCGCAATTGAAACCGAACGCTGATCGCCTTTAATCAAAGCAGTTGCCGGACACGGCAACTGGAAAGGAATATCGCGTCCATCAATGAGTGCATAGTTGGCTGGAATTGCTAGTCCTGTAACACAGCGGCACATTGCTTCTAAAGTTGCTTTTCTAATATCAGACTGATCAATCGTACGGGCACAAAGACTAGAAATCGAGACCGCTAACGCACTTTGCAAAATTTTATAATAAAGTTCATTGCGTCGTTTGACAGAAAGTTTCTTTGAATCATTCAATCCATCTGGAATATGGTCTTTATCTAAAATGACTGCTGCGGTTACTACAGGCCCAGCGAGAGGACCACGTCCAACTTCATCAACACCCGCTACATGAAAAAAACCCTGTTTCTGCAAATCTAATTCGCACAAAAAGTTTGGCTTCAGCGGTAAATTAAACATGTTTGATAAGTTGCATACAATGAGACATAACCTATTTTTGCACCATCGCTCGTTTTCTGCAAGCCTTACAGCAAAAATAGCACATCCAATATACTCCTCGCCTCATAGAAATGCAAAAAAAGAAAAAATTAAATTTATGAGCTAACCACCCCCCCTTACCGCTTCGCCTCCATGTAAACCTGAAAAATAAATTCTATAAATTATCCAGCTGTTACATGCGACACCATCGTTACTAAGCACACCCTTATTTTATATCATCTACTTTAAAGCGTTCCTAAAGTTATGATAGGTTTAACAAACCATTTTGGATGCATCGATTTGATAAAAAAAGCTGCCTTTTGAGCTGCTTGCTGATCTCTAAAAATACCAAAGCAAGTTGCACCAGTTCCAGACATGCGAGAAAAAAGAGCGCCACTCTTCTCTAATATAGATAACACTTCAGCTAATTGAGGTGCAAGTTTTAAGGCAGGAGCAAAAAGGTCGTTACGCGTTTTTTGTAAAGCTTCAACCAATGAATAAACTGTCTTCAGAGCCACTGGATCAATTTGCAAGGGAGGATAATCATACCTCTCTAAAGCCTTAAAAACTGTTTCCGTTGCAATCTGTTGGCCATGATTTACTAACACCATTGCGAGAGAACAGGTCTCTTTTAGTTGTATAATATCTTGGCCAATTCCTTTCACAAAAAGCGGCTGCTGATATTCTAATGCAAAAAGACACATTGGAACATCAGCACCAAGTACTAAGCCCATTTCCGCTAATTTTTCACAAGAGCAATCAAGATTCCACTGTTGACGCAATATGCTTAAAACACCAGCAGCATTACCTGAGCCACCTCCAATCCCCGAAGCAACCGGCAGCGTTTTAAAAAGTTGAAAAAAAGCAGGTTTAGCACTTTCAGGAAACGTCTCACGCATAAAATCACGTGCGCGAACAACCAAATTGTTTGAATCAGAAACAAACCTATCTGCAAACGGACCCGTTAAAACAAAGTGATCACTTTCATACGGTGCATAGCTTAGACAATCCCCACTGAGACTAAAATAAACCAAACTTTCTATTAAATGATAGCCATCAGCCCGCTTACCCACAACATGCAAAGCTAAATTCAACTTAATCGGCGTAAATATACAAGAAAGCTCTTTGAACAACGCTTATACACCTGATATCATTTGGCGTAATATTTACCTGTACAGGGATCTTTTACCAATGTACCACTTTTGCCTATATTCGGCTTAACTTCTGCACGATAAATACTCTGTAATGTCCTTTGCAATCGTTTCCTAAACAAACAATAAACAAGAAAAGCTATCATACTCAATAAACTGAGTGCAATTATTCGTATCATTTCAAGTTTTTTCCTTCTAAGAACCGTTTTTAGGTAAAATTATCCATTGTATTCAGCATTTATTAAACTACACTTTCCATTACAGACCATAACGCTGCCAAAGCATCCGCTCTTGTGCTACCGTAAACGCACTGTCAACTGCTGTAGAAATCGCATGTGCGGTAACTCCTGAAGGAGTTTTAGGTCCTAACAGACTTTTTGGAGGTGTAATGAGTCGAAGTTTCGCATCATCCCCAAACCGCTCTTTAATAACAGAGCGCACATCATTCAATCCATCAATCAAGCCAAGTTCAACGCTTTTCTTTCCACTCCAAAACATTCCTGTAAAAATATCTGGATCATTTGATAATTTCGCTGCACGCCGTTCCTTAACCAAATCAATAAAAGTTTGGTGAACTTCGAGTTGGAGAGATTTTAAATGCTCAATATCTGCCTTTTTTTCTGACTGAAATGGATCCAATGTAACCTTGTTCTTTCCTGCTGTATAAACGCGACGCTCCACACCAATTTTCTTCAAAAGCTCAGGAAAACCAAAGGAAGCCGAAACAACCCCAATAGAACCCACAATCGAAGAAGGATCAGCAAAAATTTCATCCCCTGCACAAGCAATCATATAGCCGCCTGATGCTGCTACATCTTCAATAAATACGAGAACTTGTTTATTTTTTTCCTCTGCTAAATCACGAATACGTTTGAAAATAAGGCGTGATTGTACAGGCGAACCACCAGGAGAATTAATGATAAGTGCAATAGCTGGTGCTTTTTTGTACGCAAAAGCCTTGTCTAAGAGATTCGCACATCTACCTAGTGAAAGCGTACGTGACATCAATGTAGTTGAATCCATAATCGCCCCATGAAGACGCACCACAGGGATTTCAAGTTTATTAGAGCAAAAACGACGCGGAATAAGATTTTTAATAACTTCCATCAAAACAGAACTTCCTTATAAGCTAGGGAAAAAGGCAAGGTAATAAAAAAGGAAAAGCATAACTAAACACAAAAGTGCCTAAACAGCTCCAAAATGCAAACCAAAATCCCAATTCATCCAAAATTAAAATCTCCTTTAAAAAGTTAAAGGTTAAACCTAAATTTAAATAATAACTTGGAAAATACAAAATATCATTAAAAAAGTTCCCACAATATATCCATTAAAGCGACTGTACTATCAATGAAGTTGAATCCATAATCGCCCCATGAAGACGCACAACAAGTATTTCAAGTCTACTAGAACAAAAACAATGGGGAGCAAATTTCTTGATAGCATCAATCAAAATAGAATTTCCTTATGAGTTAAATAAGCAAGAACAACAAAAAGGAAAAACGCAATAATATCCCAAAGCACCAATTGCCCCCCACATTACAATGAGAAATAAAATTTCATACAAAGTGAAAGTCTCCCTAAAAAACAAAGCGTTTTTAAAACTTAAGCGATGAACTGGAAAACACAAGATATCATTTTAAAAATTCCCACAAACTTATACAGCCATTATTGATTGCATCAATAGGCGGTGAAAAAGCGTGGCTATCACCCTCATGCATAACCAAGGGCGGTAATACGGATAGAGCTGCTCTACTGCCTCGTTTTGCATAAAACAAAACACGAATGGCGGCTGTTGCAGTGCGCGCGTGAAGAGGAATTATACAGATATTCCCAAAACGCCCTTTTAAAGCATGCAAGATATCATTCAGTGATTGCGGACGTGCAATTAACCCTAAATATCCACCTGGCTTAACAATTGCTGCTGCACTCCGTAACCAATGATCAAACATCGCTTCAGGCATAACATGTGCCTCAAACTTTTGTTTATCAGGCGTCCTGCGATCTGCAGGATTGTTAAAAGGCGGATTCATAATCGCAAAATCAAAAGTATTATTCGTTAAACCTGCTTCTAAGCGTGCCTTACCTTTAAGGGTAACATCTGTTTCTAACAAACAAATTCGCTCAGATAATTTTTCATTTTGTTTTAGCATAAGCGTTTTTTGAGCGTAAGATGCCATAAAAGCCGAACGCTCAACCAATGTAACATGAACCTCTGAACAACGCGAAGCGACAGCCAAACCTGCAGCACCAGCACCAGCACCCAAATCAACAACCTTGCCCTTAAAATTATTGGGAACTAAACTAGCTAACAACATAGCGTCCATGCCAGAACGGTGACCACGTGAACGTGGTTGAACCAAATAAAACCTCCCACGATGAAACGCATCAATTGTTTCATCGCTATGATTCGTTGTTTTATTCATCTGCAAGCCCAATGTTCATCCTCATAACCTGCACCTTCACTTGTAAACTGTTCTCTAAACCTAGACTTTTTAAATTCCTCTTAAATTTCATAACAATGACATTGACCCAAACCTAAAAAATATTCCTTGCAAATATCATTCAAAACTTATGCTCTAAAGCGGTATCAAAAGCTTGTGTCAAAATAAAACCACCTTTATGCTAATGGACAAAATAAAGTTCCTCTACACCCATTGCAATACTCTAGGAGTAAATACATTGCGTGCTGCTAAAAAACCAGATCAGATAAAAAATAATCCAATGTCTCTCCAATCTCTCGTTAATCTTACCCAACATGATATGGAGCGCGTAAATCAATTTATCCTCTCTATGGCAAAATCAGAGGTTGAAATGATCCCTGAAATTTCTAACCATCTTATTTCATCAGGTGGAAAGAGATTACGCCCAATGATTACATTAGCTTCCGCTCATATGTTCGGTTATCAAAGCGATGGACATATAAAACTCGCAACAGCCGTTGAATTTATGCATACGGCAACCTTGTTACACGATGATGTGATTGATGAAAGTAGTTTACGACGCGGAAAATTTACAGCACGAATGATTTGGGGGAATCAAGCAAGTGTACTTGTTGGTGATTTTCTGTTGGGACAAGCTTTTAAAATGATGGTCGATGTCGGTTCCATAGAAGCACTCTCCGTCCTAGCAAACGCTGCTGCAATTATTGCTGAAGGAGAAGTTATGCAGCTTTCTGCCGCAAAAAATATAGAAACTAGTATTTCAGACTATCTCAAGGTCATCAACGCAAAAACGGCTGCACTGTTTTCAGCTGCCGCTGAAGTCGGACCAATTATTGCTGGCTATAAAGAGAAAGAGCGTTCCGCATTGCGCGAATACGGAACATTGCTAGGGTTAGCTTTCCAATTGATCGACGATGCACTTGACTATGGTGGTGCTGCTGAGAATTTGGGAAAAAATATAGGGGATGATTTCCGAGAAGGCAAAATCACAATGCCCGTTATCCTCGCATACGCACGTAGTAATACAGTAGAAAAAGCATTCTGGAAACAAGCTCTTGAAAACGGCAACAACAATGATGAAGCCTTCGCACACGCGCGACACTTAATAGAAAAATATGATAGCCTCGCAGATACAATAGAACAAGCACGCATTTATGGGAAGCGTGCAACCGACTCTCTTGCTTCAATGAACGAAAGTCCTGCTTACAATGCTCTCATTGAAACTGTTGATTTTTGTATTGCCCGCGTAAACTGATTATTTGCAAGAATCAAAATATTTTTCAACAAAGTCATCGGATATGATTTATAAACCATACATACAGTCTACAGTTGATTGATTATCTTAAGAAGGATTAGCTCTATGCGCAATGCGACAGTATCCCGCTTTTTTATTCTCTTTATCGCGGGTATTATGCTGATACCATCACCCATCTATAGCAAAGTTAATGCCGCTATTAATACAAACTCATTTACAGGTGCCTATCTAGCTGGGAGGGTCGCAAATCATGAAAACAAAACAGATCTTGCTATCAATTATTTTAAACAGGCTCTCGCTTATAAACCTGATAACATTGAAACACAAATAGAGCTCCTCGAAGCAATGCTCTTTTCGGGTGCTTTTGAAGACGCTGTTAAACAAGCCCGAAAACTAAAAGAAAAAGACATTATAACACCTTTTGTTTCCTTGACGTTATCGATAAAAAGTCTCATCCAAAAAGATTACAATAATGCCAAGCTTCTGCTACAACTAAAAACACTCCCCGCACCCAATAATCCAATACCTGAATTAATCCATGCTTGGGCTACATTCGGATCTGGGCAGCAATCTCAAGCAATCGCTGATCTTGAAAAAAAACAAGGACCTGCTTGGTATGACTTTTTTATACGTTACCATCTTGCACTCATGTGTGACCTAGCAGGACGTAAGCAGGATGCAAAAAAATATTTCACTCAAGCACTCAATAATAAACAGGGGATACTTATAGCCCCTAGTACCTATGAACGTATTATCATAGCCTATGCCTCATTCCAATTGCGTCATAAAATGCGCAAACACGCTATTGAAACCCTCAAGCATGGCGAACAAATGCTATTAAACCGAGAAATACTCAAGAATATTCGAGAAAAAGTGGAAAAAGGTACTTCCTTAGAAAAGACCGTTAAAACACCTCAACAAGGAGCTGGCGAGGTATTGTATAACTTTGGAACAGCCCTCAACCACAAAAACTCAGGGCGAATTGCACGTATTTTCCAACAATTATCTTTAGCCTTATACCCCCAAAATGACGCAACACTGTTTCAACTAGCAAATATTTCTGCCAAACTGAATGATCACAATCAAGCAATTAAACTTTACCGTGCTTTATCACCAAGCTCCCCTTATTATAGAGTTGGACAGTTACGGCTTACTTTCATTCTTGCAAATAATAATAATTACAATGAAGCCATCAAATTACTTACAGCATTAAAGAAAAAATTCCCCAATGATCGACATATTTTGATAACGCTCGCTGCTTTCTATATGCAAGACAATAAATTTGTCGAAGCTACCAAAACTCTGGATCGTGCTATTGCACAGATAACAAACTTTCAACAAGAGGATTGGAAACTCTTTTATCAACGTGGTATCGCTTTCGAACGTTTAGATCAATGGACAAAAGCTGAACTTGATTTGCGAAAAGCACTTGAATTTTTTCCTGATCAGCCGGATATCCTTAATTATCTAGGCTATTCACTTGTTGAGCGTAATCAAAAGCTTGAAGAATCGCTCCATATGCTGCAAAAAGCTTCTGCACTACAATCGCAAAATAGTCATATCCTAGATTCTCTAGGGTGGGCTTACTACAAGCTTAAGCAATACAATAAAGCTGTTCAAATATTGGAAGCTGCCGTCAAGTTACAACCTGAAGATCCAACATTGAATGATCACTTAGGCGATGCCTATTGGCAAGTTGGGCGTAAACGTGAAGCAATATTTCAGTGGAATCACGCAATCGATGGAGAAGCAAAAAATTCTAAAAAAATCCAAGAAAAACTGAAATTTGGCTTGCAATAAAGAATGATGCTTGACCATAACCATATGAAACAATAGACAGTTATGAAGGCTGAAATTCCTTTGGTCGCTATCTGTTGATTGAACATTAAAGAGTATAAAGCGTGAAACTGCCTGAATATCTCAACCCTATACGCTCTTTTCAGGGGCTTATCTTGACTTTGCAAAATTATTGGGCACAGTACGGATGTGCGATTTTGCAACCTTATGATATGGAAGTCGGAGCTGGGACTTTTCATCCCGCAACAACACTGCGCTCATTGGGGCCACGCCCTTGGAAAGTGGCTTACGTTCAACCCTCTCGACGTCCAACAGATGGACGATATGGTAAAAATCCAAATCGTTTGCAGCACTATTATCAATTCCAAGTGCTTCTCAAGCCCTCTCCTCCTAATCTACAAGAGCTTTACATTAAATCTCTACAAGCTATCGGTCTTGATACAAAACTTCACGATATTCGCTTTGTTGAAGATGATTGGGAAAGCCCAACCCTTGGTGCTTGGGGTCTTGGATGGGAATGTTGGTGCGATGGGATGGAAATCTCGCAATTCACCTATTTTCAACAGGTTTGTGGCATCGAATGCGCTCCGGTTTCAGGAGAACTCACTTATGGACTTGAGCGTTTAGCAATGTATATCCAAGGTGTTGATAATGTTTATGATCTTAACTTTAATGGTTTGGATGGAGAAAACCAAATAAGTTATGGGGATATTTTTTTACAAACAGAACAAGAATATTCATACTATAACTTCGAATTTGCTGATACCAAAATGCTGTACCAGCATTTTATTGATGCAGAACGTGAATGCATTGCACTCCTTGAAGCTGGAAAACCAAATAAAGAAAATGATTCACATCGGTGTGTTTTTCCAGCTTATGATCAATGTATTAAAGCCAGCCATATCTTTAATCTTTTGCAAGCACGTGGCGTTATTTCTGTGACCGAACGACAAAGTTATATTCTTCGCGTTCGTGATCTCGCACGCCGCTGTGGAGAAGCCTTCTTACTCACTAAAGCTGGTCAAATGCATACAAAGGAGAAGTCTAATGTCTGATCTTCTTCTCGAACTTTTTAGCGAAGAGATCCCCGCTCGCATGCAGCGAAAAGCTGCTATCGACCTTAAAAAATGTGTTACGGATCAACTTGTGAATGCAGGCTTAACCTATAAAGCTGCTCGTGAATATTGGACTCCTCGTCGGCTAACATTAGACATACGCGGTCTTTCTATACGCTCAAAGGATATCCATGAAGAACGCAAAGGCCCCAGTACAAACTCACCACAACATGTCATTGATGGCTTCCTACGCGCAACAGGACTGAGCGATATTTCTGAAGCACACATCGCACATGATCGTAAAAAGGGTGATTTTTATATCGCTAAAATCATAAAAAAAGGACGAAGTGCCGAAGAAATTATTGCTGATATTTTACCAGACATTATTCGCAATTTTCCATGGCCGAAGTCTATGCGTTGGGGCAAAGATTCAGCAAAAAGTGGCGCACTGAAGTGGATCCGGTCTTTACAAAACATTCTTTGCGTCTTCGGACCAGAAATTGGTGAAACGCATATTATTCCGTTTACTATTGGTTCTCTCAAAAGCAATAATCTAACCTATGGTCATCGCTTCTTAAGTGACGGAAAACCTCTCCAAGTTCGCCGCTTTGACGACTATACTACCCAGCTTGAAGCTCATAAAGTCATTTTGGATGCGGAAAGACGAAAGAATATTATTTTGGCTGATGCTCAAAATCTGTGCTTTGCAAACGGCTTGGAACTGGTGCAAGATAGTGCTCTCTTAGAAGAAGTTGCAGGACTCGTTGAGTGGCCTGTTATCCTTGTCGGCAGTTTTGACAAATCTTTCCTTGATATTCCTCCGGAAATTATTCGCTTGACCATTCGAGCCAATCAAAAATGTTTTGTAACGCGCAAACAAGGTGAAAAGATCAAACTCTCGCATCATTTTATTCTTGTTTCTAATATTCTTGCAAGCGATGAAGGCAAAGAAATTTCTAAAGGAAATAGTAAAGTTGTCTGTGCGCGTCTTTCCGATGCACTTTATTTTTGGCAAACAGATCAGCATGATTTGCCAGATATAAAAAACTTGAAATCCTCCGTTCAGAGATTTGATCTTGATTTAAAGAAACCTCTCGATCAAAGAATGGCACGGCTTGATCATTTAAATGTCACTTTTCACGCAAAACTGGGCACACAAGGTGCAAGAGTAAAGCGAATCGCTTCCCTAGCACAAAAAATTGCACCTTTAGTGCAAGCAGATCCTCTTTTAGCTAAACGTGCAGCAATGCTTGCAAAAGCTGATTTACAAACAGAAGTTGTAGGAGAATTTCCTGAACTGCAAGGACTTATGGGACGAAAATATGCCCTCCTTCAAGGAGAAGATCCTCGCGTAGCTGAAGCAATCGAAGACCATTATAAACCTCAAGGACCAAAAGATCGTATTCCGCAAGAACCTCTTGCTATAGCTCTTGCACTGGCGGATAAAATTGACATGCTCGTTGGTTTTTGGCTCATTAATGAAAAACCAACCGGTTCAAAAGATCCCTATGCGTTAAGACGAGCAGTATTAGGAATTATCAGGCTTGTACTTTTGCGTGACTGGAAAATTAATCTTATGCCACTGTTTAATCTGGCAATGGGTTTTTTCTTACAGCAAAAAAACAAATATGAAAGATCGCAAATAGAATCTGAACAATCACAGAATCTACTTCTGGATAACAAAGAACATATTTTATCAGATCTGTTGTGCTTTTTTCATGAACGTTTAAAAATCTATCTAAAAGAGGAAGGCGCTCGTTATGATGCTATTGAAGCAGTCTTAAACAAAGATGCTGATGATTTATTACTGATTGCGCGTCGCGTCGAAGCGCTTATCGCTTTTATCAATACAAATGATGGAGGTAGTTTTTTAGCCGCTGTAAAACGTACTATAAACATTCTTGAGAATGAATGTCAAAAAGGCTTAACAATAGAAAATGAAATTAATCCTGAACTCTTTATTGAAACAGAGGAAAAAGAGCTCTATCAAGCAGTCATTGAAATAGAAAAAAAGGTTTGTGACCACATCAATACCCAAAATTTATCATGCGCACTCAATACGCTAGCGCAACTGAGAAAATTTATCGACACATTTTTCGAAAAAGTATTAGTGAATGATAAAAACCCCAATTTGCGTAATAACCGTCTCGCACTTCTCAAACGTACCCATAGCATTACACAAACGGTTGCAGATTTCTCAAAACTTGTAGTGTAAAACTGAAATACTCTGTGAGTTGAAAAAATGATGAAAATGGAATTCTCTCACTTCTTTGCATTTTTATTCAAAAAGCATTGTGAAATTACCTCACCATGAAATTTGTAATAAATTCAAAAAACTGCAGAATTTTCGGTATAAATAATACTTTATTTATTGAATAAAAAGCCGAGTAAATTAGAAAACAGAGAAATTAAGAGAGATAAAAATCAGAAAATCTCTGCTAGTCTCAAAAAAGAACTATCCTCCAAAGGATTACCCCCCCCTTTGAACTCACCTAATATCCCCTAATTAAGATACGCTTTCATTTTGGTAAGAGATTCTTCAACGAGAGACTCCTTAATAAGTTCAGTCGTTTTGTTAGAATCTAATTCCTTCGCAATAAGCGTGCGCGCAGCAGAAACCGCTAAATCAATAGCAGATGAAGAAACCATGCGCACCGCATCAGCTTCTGCTTGGGCAATTTTTTGCTCTGCCAATTTATTGCGATTCTTTACATAGTCTTCTGCTTTTGTACGGGCTTCAGAGATAATAGCCTCAACTTCACGCTTAGCTGCAGCAATAATCTCTTGCGCATCCTTTTCTGCTTCCGCATGCTTGCGCTGATATTCGGCTAGAATTTCCTGAGCTTCTTCACGAAGACGGAGAGCCTCATCAAGCTCGTCCTTGATACGCTTTGCCCGTGCATCAAGGTGGCGCACAGCCATCTGTGGAACTTTGAAATAAACCAAAAGAGCCAGAAAAAGAACTAATCCAACAAAAGCCCAAAAAGTATCTGTCATCTTTGCAATCCTCAGTAACTTGCTGTTTTAACAGCTGAACGAACAGATTCCTTGCTGACATCAACATCAATCAATTTTTTTACAATTTCAAGAGCTACTTCTTCAGCAATTAAGCCAACATTTTGCATAGCTTTATCCCGAATTTTTGCTATCTGTTTTTCAGCATCTGTTAGCTTTTTCTCTAAACTTGCTTCAATTTCTTTTCGTTCAAGCTCAGCCTTTGCCTTTATCTCCTCACCAGCTGCCTGTGCTATAACATGAGCTTGTGAACGCGCTTCTGCTAATTTCCGCTCGTAAGTTTCAACTACGCTATCTGCTTCTTGCTTCATGCGCATCGCCTGATCCAAATCAGACGCGATTCGATCCCGACGTGTTTCAATAACACCACCAATACGTGGTACAATTACACGAGAGATGAAAAGATAAAAAAGCCCAAAAGAAATCGCTAACCAAAAAAGATGTGAACCAAAATGCACAAAGTCAAAGGGGGGAAACACACGATCCGCATGCTCTCCTACATTTTTAATATGCTCTACCGGTGTTTCAGTGTTCTGTGCATAAGCGCTAGAAATAAGCATCCTATCTCATCCTTCAAACAGCTTACTAAAGCTCTTTATTGAAAACAAATGATAGCTGATTAACGGTTTCTTCCAATGCAAAGTCCAAAGAGCATGCCCGCCTTTTATCAAGAAAGCAGGTATACCCCTTTTTAAAATGATTAAACCGCAAAAAGAAGCAACAAAGCAACAAGCAATGAAAAAATGCCCAAAGCTTCCGTCACAGCAAAACCAAAAACGAGACGACCAAACTGACTATCTGCTGCCGACGGATTGCGTAATGCACCAGAAAGATAGCTCCCAAAAATGTTTCCAAGGCCCAAAGCCGTCCCCGCCATACCAAAGCAAGCAAGACCAGCACCAATATATTTTGCTGCAAGCACCAATTCCATATTATTCTCCTTTAAAGCGAAATTGCACAATTCGACGGAAAACCGCCAGTTTTATTAATGTCCCGGATGGACTGCATCATTAAGATACATACAAGTTAGAACCGTAAATACATAAGCTTGAAGAAATGCAACCAAAAATTCAAGAGCAGTAATTGCTACGGTCATGATAAGCGGTAAAATTGAACCGCCAATGCCCATGATCCCTACCCCAATCATTGAAACAATAAAACCAGAAAATACTTTGAGGGTAATATGACCAGCAAGCATATTCGCAAAAAGACGGAGTGAAAGACTAATAGGGCGAGAAAAAAAAGAAATAACCTCAATCATCGTAACCAGAGGTAAAATCACAACAGGCACACCACTGGGAACGAATAGTTTCAAAAAACCAACCCCATGCTTATAAAAACCATAACCAATAACCGTCAAAATCACCAACATCGCCAGTGAAAATGTGATCATAATCTGAGAAGTAATCGTGTAAAAATAGGGAAAAAGCCCAATAAAATTAGCTACTAAAATAAAAGTAAATAGGGAAAAAACTAAAGGGAAAAATTGCATTCCCTGCACACCAGACGACTCTCGTAAAGTCGATGCCACAAATTCATACGCCATCTCTGAAAGAGATTGCATTCTTGTCGGAACTAACCCACGACTTGATGATGAAATGAAGAGGAAGGCTGAAGTTACAACAACTGTAGCCACTATAAAAAATGATACATTGGTAAAAGACAAATCCATATTTCCTATGGAAATATTAATTAGCCGCCTAATCTCAAACTGATGGATAGGATCTGGAGCGTGCGATGTCACTTCAACCTCATTTATCGGACCTCTTATCGTCCTCTTTATCTTTGCGCGATGCGCCTTTTTGCTCTAACTGACTGGGAGCAACATACCCCACAGACCGAAGAATACTTAATACACCTGCAGCGAATCCAAGAAAAAGAAAAAATACCAAACCCCACGGCAATGAACCAAATAGCTTATCAAACCCTAGTCCTAAAACAACACCCACAATAATACTTGCCAAAAACTCACTGGAAAGCTTAATTGCACGGGCTACCGTCCTTCGTGGCTCGTCTCCCTGATTCTCGTACCTCCGCTTCTTTAATGCTTCCTTGCGCATTAAAGCTAAACCTAAATTTTTACTACGACATTCCAAATCCTCTGAATGAAAACAGTCTTCTTGCCTTTTCTCTTCAGCTTCCTTCTCTGGTACAACGAGTTCGTTGCCCTTCGCCATAATTGGCTCCTTAATCAAAAAGCAAAGTCAAAACGCATCTTATAAGACCGTCAGTAACATATTGTTCTCAAAATTATTCGTCAAGCCACTAAAAGAAATCTATCACAATTTATCGCATAAATAACGTGTCTTTCAATTTTATGAACTTTGGCCATTCAGGCACCTTCAAATAATCACCCTCATCTGTGTGATAATATGTTACTGCCTCACCTTAAGGAAAGCCATACTCATCCTCATGTGACAACTCTAGAAATATATTAAGTAAACATCTACTGAAAAAATCTATTGTCGTACATTCTATCCATCGTTAGTAAATTAGCATGAAGGTTTATTCATCTTTTAACCCATGCACTTCTTCCTGTGTTTGAAATTAATAAGCTTTGCAAATAGTTCCATTCTCTTTATTCTGCATAAACAACTATAAACAGCGGCATTTCTACTCACCAATATATATTACTGACCGATGGTGAGATGGTGAGATGGTGAGATGGTGAGATGGTGAGATGGTGAGATGGTGAGATGGTGAAAAGATTCTCTTTGCAATAAAAAATGTTTTTTCTTTTTATTGAAGATAACGTCATTATTTTTTGAGATAATCAATTAATTTTCGATATTAAAACGCAATAATTCATGGAAACGCTTATTTCTCACTTGCTTTTCAACGCAGATTTCATGCGCTTTAAATAATAGGGAGGAATTATTCCTTTTTGGAACGCGCTGCAAAAGGATTTTCAGAGGCCCGTAATGATATGCGGATTGGTATACCTGGCATTTCAAATGTATCACGCAATCCATTGACGAGATAACGTACATATGATTGGGGCATTACC
Source organism: Bartonella jaculi (assembly GCF_039543045.1). NCBI lineage: Bacteria > Pseudomonadati > Pseudomonadota > Alphaproteobacteria > Hyphomicrobiales > Bartonellaceae > Bartonella > Bartonella jaculi. Next base: position 35,829 of record NZ_BAABIZ010000001.1, on the reverse strand, counting down.
TTCGGTCGCGAACAAGAAACCACAAACCCAGGCGGACGTGTTTTAACCTGTGTTATATATTTAACCTTAAGTCGGCGCCCAGAAACCGCAGGCGGTGGATGATGTGTAATGACCGTTTCAAGCCATCGGTTGAGTTTTCCGGTGGAAATACGACGATTCCACACACGGTGCATCATCATGACATTTTCCATAAGTTTATCAATCCCTTGGCCGTATTGACCTGATAAAGGAACAGCTCTCAAACCACGAACTTGAGGAAGAAGGCGGGCACATTTTTCATGTAAATCAACCAATGTTACTTGGCTGTTTTCAATAAGATCCCATTTATTGAAAGCAATAAGTGGAACGCGCCCTTCACGAATCACAAGATCAGCAATTTGTAAATCCTGCTTTTCAAAAGGCGCAGTTGCATCAAAAACGATCACAACCACTTCTGCAAAACGGATCGCACGCAAAGTGTCTGCAACAGAGAGTTTTTCTAATTTTTCTTGAATTTTCGATTTTCGACGCAATCCTGCAGTATCAAAAAGTTTGATATGACGACCACGCCATTCCCAATCCACAGAAATAGAATCACGTGTAAGCCCCGCTTCTGGTCCTGTTAATAAACGATCTTGCCCCAACATCCTATTAATGAGAGTCGATTTTCCTGTGTTTGGGCGACCCGCAATTGCAATCCGAAGGGGTTTGCTTTCATCATAAACAGAGTCCTCTTCCTCCAAATCATTCACATCATCATCAACAGATGCCGGCTGTACAATAATATGTTTTTCTTCGTTCTTGCTTTCAAAAGCTCTCTCTTTACCAAGAGAACCGACAATTGCATCACGAAGATCTGAAAGACCCAAACCATGCTCAGCGGATATTGGACAGGGCTCTCCAAAACCTAATGACCACGCTTCATACTCTCCCCCTTTTGCTGCTTTTGACTCAGATTTATTAGCAACAAGCACAATCGGTTTTCCCGATTTGCGAACCAATGAAGCAAAATTTAAATCACTCGGTGTTATTCCACTTTTCGCATCAAACACGAATAAGATAAGATCAGCTTCCTCAATAGCAACTTTTGTATGAGATCGCATACGACCTTCGAGTGTATGATCACCCGATTCTTCCAACCCAGCCGTATCAACCACATCAAAACGCAGATCTTGAAGTTTCGCCGCATGAATACGCCGATCGCGTGTTACACCTGGCTTGTCATCAACTAAAGCCAATTTTTGCCCGACCAAACGATTAAAGAGCGTTGACTTCCCAACATTGGGGCGACCAACTATAGCAATGGTAAGGCTCATCAATTTATTCCTTATTTGCTTTGCCCTCAGCTTGAATAAGCTCAAGCATAATTCGCGCCCTATCTGCTATTTTGGATCCTAGAGCACCTTCTTCAAAAATCTTTCTAAAATAATAAACCGCATCATCCATTTTATCTGCTTTATAAGCAGCTAAACCCAAAGCCTCTCTTGCTGACATATGCATAGAATCAACATCACTTGCCATATCTTGGACGCGTTTTTTCACATCATCCAAGGTCCCTGTATCAACCAAAATATAAGCCGCCCGAATTTTTGCAACTTTTCGCAAAATTTGTGGTGCTTTTTTATCAGCCGCGACAGAATCAAGGATCTCTACTGATTTAACAGCATCACCTTTTTCCATAAGTAAAGAAGCCTCACGTAAACGGGCAAGAAAAGGATACCCCCCAAAGTTAGAAGCTTTAACACTTTCCAATTGCTTCATCGCTTCATCAAAATGACCTGTGTCCGCAAAATCAAGGACTTTTACAAATGCATCACCAATACGAGCGGATTTCTTTATTTGCTCATGATGGTAAATTTGATAAGCAACTATCATGAGTATAAAAAGAATGGCTGCTCCAATAATTGAAAGACCATAACGTCTCCAAAAAGCAAGAGCCTTTTCCTGACGAAACTCTGCATTTACTTCAGCAATAAAACTATCATACGACATATAATCATACCTTGAAAAAATTACTTTCTGCACTTTTACGCATAAATGAACAAAGATGGTAGCCCTAATCAACGAAAAAACTTAAAATTGCCAGCCTCTTCGTTTCAAATCAATGTATATCCGATCAGATTAGACTTTTTTAAATGCATCACTTAAAAAAATGTTACCGCCTTTTGGTTTACATGACAGCTTTTGCATCTCTTTATTTTTTTAAAATAGTAAAATTATCATGGCCTTGATGTCCACCATGCATTCTTGCCTATAATCTCGATAGCGTACCCGTACCCCCCAGTTATGTATTGTACGAGAACAATCTTTTCAAACCTTAAAAGCACCTATTGCATTGCTCTTTTCAAAAGCTTTGGTTGATGAATTACATTGGGAAGCCAATTCATTAAAAAATTTTAATAACAAGATATGGATTAATTTCCATGATTGGAAATACCTAAAACAAAATAAAAAAGTATTTTTATCCAACCTCAAAGAAATGCTGAAGCTTATAATAGAAGCTTGATACAAATCCAAACTCTAGGAAAAATTCTTTGCACAAAGTATTCTCTTCAACTTGCCTTTATCCGATTAACAACCTGTGTGACTAGTACTTAGAGGTTCAAAAAGTGTTCTATTATAATGGCCAAATCCACATGAGCATTGGAACCGCAACAATGACTATTAATACCGCTAACGGAGCACCAAAGCGTGGATAATCACTAAAGCGATATCCTCCAGGCGCCATCACAAGCATATTACTTTGATGTCCAATAGGTGTGAGAAACTCACATCCCGCACCAATTGCAACAGCCATCAGAAAAGCCTCAGGCTTATAATGAAGGGAATGTGCAAAACTTGACGCAATTGGTGCTACCATCATCACCGTTGCTGCGTTATTCAAAAATGGCGTTACCAACATAGCTGTAATCAACATGAGTGCTAATGCACCAGATGGTGGAAAAAATACCGCTAATTGGCTAAGCCATTGACCTATGAGATCCGTGCATCCTGTCTTCTCTAGTGCTTCACTCACCGGAATAAGAGCTGCTAATAACACTAATATTTGGCCATCTAATGCTTGATACAAATCACGCACTGGCAAAACCCGAAAGATAACCATTGCAGCGGCAGCAGAAAAGAAAGAAAATGCAACTGGAACAATCTGAAAAGCCGTAAAAATGACCGCTATAAAGAGAATAGCTAAAGAGACAAAACCATGTCGTAAATTGCCAAACACAATATTACGTTTTGCTAAAGGCAAACATTTCAGTTCCCGTAACAAAGTTGGAATAACCATATCCTGTCCTTGCAAAACAATCACATCTCCAAGATGGAAAACGATATCACCAAGCCTTCCTCGGACCCTTTCATGTTGCCGACTTAACGCAAGCAAATTTACATCATAACGATCAAAAAGCGAAAAACTTTTCGCACTGATGCCAATAAGAGGTGAATTATGTGTGACAACTGCTTCAATAATATCAATATCGCTGTCCTTATCACCCGTAGAAATAGTTCGATCCGTAGAAAATTCTAAACGAGCTGCACTCATCACACTATCTAGCCCTGTATGCGAGCCTTCCAGTAAAATAATATCTCTTTCAGATAAAACAAAATCTGGAAGTGGCGAAATAGATACTTCGTTTCTGATGATTTGAACAACCATGACATCACCACCTGATGGCTTAACGAGATCAACAATGGTTTTCCCCACAATCGGTGAATTTGTTGGTATCTGCACTTCCGAAACATAATTACGAATATCAATAGCATCATCAAACGAGACACCTGCACGGACACGCACAGGTAAACGCCAAGAAAAAAAGACCAAATATAGGACACCAGCAGTAGCAACAGCTGCACCAACCGGCGTGAAATCAAACATGGTAAAAGGAGTACCTGTCAAACGTTCTTGCATAGCTGAAATAACGACATTGGGGGAAGTCCCTATCTGAGTCATAAGACCGCCCAACAAAGAACCAAATGCCATCGGCATTAAAAAAACAGAGGGGGAAATCTGAGAACGACGAGCAAATTGAAAAGCAATCGGAAGCATAATAGCCAAAGCTCCAATGTTTTTAACAAACATTGATAAAAACACCACAGAAATAACCAAAAAAGCCAATTGAAGGCGCACGGATTTCACATCTGGCCATGTCCGCTGGATAATAAATTCCATTATACCAGAGCGCGAGACAGCTGTACTAACAACAAAAACACTCCCCACAATAATAACAATATCATTACTAAAACCGCTAAATGCCTCCTTCGGGCTGACAAGGCCAACGGTGCAAGCAATCAATAATGTACAAATAGCGACAAGATCATAACGGAACCGATCCCAAATAAAAACGACCATCATAAGACCAATGATAGAGAAAGCCATTATTTGATTTTCTGTCATGATACCCGTCTCTCCCCATTAGATTGCAATGAACAACAACATATCTTTTATGTTTTAACTATTCCTATAAATAGCGGCAAGGCAAAAGCAAACGTAGATATACTTTAAAACAATTTAATGGTGAACATAATCGTAATCAGCATAAATTTCTTTCTCTAATTATGAAAAACTTTCTATAAGATGCTGAAATTAAAGAAATTGGGTGATAGCTAGTAAAAACGTATTGCCAAAAAGATGAGAATGATTCTACATGTGTAATTAGAGGGTGGTGGCAGATAACTGTTTGGTGCATACCATATCTGAAGTTTTATGGTCGCTTAAAGGAACTTATTTATACTCTCACATAAAATGATAAAAGCGAAAGAGGAAATGATGGTTAATGTTAACAGTGGGTACCGCAGTAATCTAAAATATTGGCTAACTTGTATTATTGGATTTGTTGCTATCCTAGCGATCATAGTTGTTGGTGGTTTTTATATAGCAAAACCTTATCTTAATAGTTTTGTAAAACGAGAAATAGCACGCCATTTTATAAAAGCAGAGACATCTGATGTTAGCATCATAGGCAAAGTCAATTTGACAAATGTTACACTCCCAACTCCTGCCGGCACTTCACTTAAAATTGGTGCTATTTCTGCCCGACCTCCTATTTCTTTTATTCCTGGGACTTTCACACTGTATAATGTTGATTTAAAATATAATGATAAGCATAACAATATTCGTATAAAAATTCCCCAAATTTCTCTCAATAGCGTCATCTTAAAGGAAAAGGATGCCACAATCACATCGCGCCTTTTGCAATCCATTATGCGTATTGAGCTCTCCTCAATCGTTGCTCCGGATATACAGTTTTTTGTAGACAATACAAATGAACGCGTCGAAAAATTTGAAATAAAAGATTTTAAGCTTTCTGATTTTAAAAATGGTCGTATTCGTTCTGTTGGCATCAAAAATATGGATCTTGAATTGATAGTAGATGGCGACAAACAAACGCGTATGATGACTAAAAGTGATGCAATAGAAGCACATGATATCGACATCAACTATGCCTATGCTATCCTTTTGGGAAAAGGTAATCCTATCAATGAACTAAAAAACGTTACTGGTCCTATTTCTTTGAAAAATCTAATAATTGATATTTTTAAAGGAAAAGAAAAAGATAGTTCTCTTGCTGTTGGTGCATTTAAAACATCCGGTTTTAAAATGAAATCGTTCGAACAAGCACCTCAAAAGTTGATTGACGCTTACTTGAATGCACGAAAAAAAAATAATCCAGAAATCGCAAAAAAAATACAGCGTGATATTCTCATAAATAACTTCATTAACATTACCTTGGCTGATGCAGAAGTGAGTAACCTCACCCTCGACACACCGCAGTTTAAAGAAACACTCGAGTCATTCCAATTCAAACAAAGCTTATGGAAGCAGCCTATACCCAAAAAACTCCTTATCTCTTTTAATAACGCTTCATTTTCACCTAAAAAAATGAACGAAAAAGATTTAGAACTCCTAAAAAAGATGGGCTTTGAACACATTGATTTTTCAGAAAAAATTGATATTTCTTATGATGAGGAAAAGCGTACACTTTCTCTTAATGCTATGTCTTTTAACATGAAAAATGTTGGTTCTGGAGAAGTATCGGCAAAGGTTGTTGATGTTGATGAAAAACTTTTTTCTGCGCAAAAAGATTTAATGATCGCGGCTTCTCAAAACCTTGGGGTCACTGATATTAACATTAGCTATACAGATGCTGGTTTCATTGATAAGCTTTTTTCTTATCTTGCACGAAATCTTGGTGACACAAATCATGATCTCAAAAAAGAGCTCTATAACAATTTCTATCTGATGATGACACAAACTCCAAAACTACTGCTAAAAAATCATGACGAAGCAGAAAAGATTTCAAAAGCTTTTGGCAAGTTTGCTGAAAATCCTCAAACCTTGGTTGTAAAAATTAAAGCGAAAGACGAAAAAGGGCTTACGATAACTGATCTGGAATCTGCTTTAAAAAACGATTTGTCCACAGTTTTAAACAAAGTACATCTCACTGTAAAAAATAAAGCATCACCCTAAAAAACATGTTGAGATTTCAACATAATCTTGTTGTCTATAAATTTAAAAAGCTTTATTCCTCTTTTTTTCTTTTGTATGATGAAATGCGGTGACATGCATAACAATCTACGCAAAAGATGTATATTAGCAGAATTGTTGATACTTGGAGTTGTTTATGTCTGATTTATCCTCAAGTCGCTTACCAAATCGCGCCTCTCTTGTCGCAGATCGAGCGATCTCTGCTCTTGAGCGTTTTCTCCATATCGAAGCCCTTAGTGGTATTGTTCTTTTATTAGCTGCCGCCGCTGCACTCGTTTTTGCCAATTCTGAATATGCTTCTCTTTATGAATCCTTCTGGCATACACCTCTTGGATTTAACTTTGGCCATTTTACCCTCTCATGGGATTTACATTTCTGGGTCAATGATGCTCTCATGACTGTTTTCTTTCTCGTAGCGGGAATGGAAATTCGACGCGAAATTCACGAAGGCGCTCTTGCCGATTTTAAACAAGCAATCTTGCCAATTGTTGCAGCAATAGGCGGGGTTTGTCTCCCTGCAATTATTTACCTCAGCTTTAACTTTAATGGTGGAGAAACATATGGTTGGGCTGTGCCAACGGCAACAGATATTGCCTTTGCACTAGGAATTCTTGCTCTTCTTGGGAAAAAAATTCCTGCTAACCTTCATGTCATTCTTTTATCATTAGCAATTATTGATGATATTATTGCTGTTCTTATTATCGCTTTCTTCTATTCAACAAACATTGATCCTAGTGGTTTAGCCATTGCAGCAGTAGGTATTGCTTTGGTGTTATTTTTTCAATGGATTGGACTCGCATCAGCATGGATTTACATTCTACCTGGTGCGATTATCTGGTGGGGCTTAATGATAACGGGCGTTCATCCATCACTAGCTGGCGTGATTCTAGGTATGATGACTCCAGTTTTTCCTACTCGCAGCCATGTAGCTCCGCTCTCAATATTGAGCAATGCAATGCAAATCCTTCAAGAAAAAAATCTCAAAACAGATCTACACCATATCTCAACCGCATTGAAAAAAATGCGTAAAGGACAACGTGATATGATTGCACCGGTAACACGTGTTCAAAAGGCATTGCATCCATGGGTTGCATACGTTGTAATGCCAATTTTTGCCTTTGCAAATGCTGGTGTTAGTTTTGCAAATTTTGACCTGTCTTCTGACAAATCATTCTTGGTTGTTCTCGGTGTTGTCATTGGTCTTTTTATAGGGAAACCTTTTGGTATTATCACTGCTAGTTATCTCGCTGTAAAATCAGGACTCTGTCGCCTGCCCCCTCATACAACATGGACAGGGATATTACTGATTGGATTCTTAGCCGGTATTGGTTTTACAATGTCTATCTTCGTTTCAATGCTTGCTTTTAAAGATATTGTCCTTCTTGATTCGGCAAAAATTGGTGTTCTTTGTGGATCTGGTTTATCTGCTCTTGCCGGTCTTGGATATGGGATTTTTTATATCAAGCGCAATACAAAAATTCCTCATAATTCTCAATGAACTATATGATAACGCACGTTTTATACTAACCTTTTAAAAAAGTGATCTGATAGATTTGTTCGGCTGTAGCTGTGTCATAATTACAAAAACAAACAAGGAAAAGAACCTTAACATATCGTGCCTCTTCATCAATGGATAAGTGCAAAAGGTGCATTGCCTTTTTGAAATCTATTTAACTTTACTGTGAAGCTGCATGAAAGAAGTCCATTACAATAATGTATGATTTACATAACATAATGTGTCTTCATCTGATTTCATCATTCAGATCCCAACCGGTTTATGTAGATAAACTGCATACATACGATAATCAATAAGTTAAGAGATACGGAGTAAATTGTATATCACAGTCTTCTTCTAAAGTTGTCGTTGGAAATTTTCTAGTGCCTCGATCTTCATTACTCCTCTCATTACAAAAACTCTGGTTTCCATAACCAAGTGGATTATCATCTGCTTCATTGAAAATTATGGAGCGCTTTTTTATTGCGCTTGATATAAAGAAGCCCACATCCAGAGCCTACAAGAGCAGATAGATTAGAACCCCAAAATCCATATGCCAAGGAAAAAAGAAAGCTTTTGCGTATTTCGTAAATTGAGAGTATCCCTTTACTAGCAATTGCTAGATAAATCCTTATTCTTAATGCTTATTCACCCTTGAAAAGGATAGAATACTCCCACGCGATACACATAAAGTTCTAAATGATCATATGAAAAAAGAAAAATATTAATAGAAAATATTTTATAAATTATATTTTGCGTAATTACGTGAATAATCCGATGCAACCAAACTTTGTGAGTGCTCTCATATTAATCTCTGCATTCACGAATTTCCACTCGCGTAATATATCCTGAAAAAGAGGCGTACTTTCCCTCTTTTACTAAAGCACTTGTAAGAAATTCTCTACGCTCCGACACATATAAATATCTTATGTTATTCTAAATCCCTTTGGCGCTAAAAAATACTTATCCCTTATCAAGCCCATAAACAGCATGTAATGTTCTGACCGCAAGTTCAGTGTAAGCGCTATCAATCAAAATAGAAATCTTAATCTCTGAAGTCGTAATTGCCTGAATATTAATACCTTTTTCAGATAGAGCCTTAAAAGCTGTAGCCGCAACACCGGCATGGCTGCGCATTCCAATACCAATAACAGACACCTTGGCAAGATCGCTTTCAAATTGAATAACGTCAAACCCTATCTCTTTACGATTTTTCTCAAGAAGCGCAACGGCTTTATCTACATCTGCTGATGGTACTGTAAAAGTCATATCGGTCTTTGAGCCATCTTCAGAAATATTTTGCACAATCATATCGACATTAATCCGCTCTTCAGCTAAGGGGCCAAAAATTGCTGCGGAAATCCCTGGGCGATCTGCAAGTCTACGAAGTGAAATTTGCGCTTCATCCTTAGCAAAAGCAATACCAGTAACATTTTGTTGTTCCACGATTTCATCCTCATCGCAAATAAGTGTTCCAGGAGAATTCATCGGATCTCCCATGCCTAAAGCATCAGGATCCTCAAAACTTGAGCGCACAAAGGTACGGACTTTATGAACCATAGCCAGTTCAACAGAACGAACCTGTAAAACCTTCGCCCCAAGGGAAGCCATTTCAAGCATTTCTTCAAAAGCCACTTTGGGTAAACGGCGTGCCTTAGGCTCTACACGTGGATCAGTTGTATAAACACCATCCACATCTGTATAAATATCACAACGATCAGCCTGTATAGCTGCTGCTATTGCAACAGCACTCGTATCTGACCCACCACGCCCCAAAGTAGAAATCCGATTATCTGGTGCTAACCCCTGAAAACCAGCAATAACTGCTACCTGACCTTCTTGAACACGCTGTATTAAAAAAGATCCATCAATATCTGTAATACGCGCACTACTATGCGCACCATCAGTATGAATAGGAATTTGCCAACCAAGCCATGAACGAGCATTTACTCCCATCGCTTGAAGTGTAAGAGCTAATAAACCCGCAGTTACCTGCTCACCAGAAGCAACAACCACATCATATTCGTAAGCATCTCCACGCATTGGAGAAGCCTCACACGTCCACTGAACAAGTTCATTGGTTTTACCCGCCATTGCTGATACAACAACCGCAACCTCATTACCTGCATCCACTTCTCTTTTGACATGCCGTGCAACATTATGAATACGTTCAATGTTTGCCACAGATGTTCCGCCAAATTTCATGACAATCCGCGCCATCAATAACACTCTTACCTTTACGTTTCTTATCTCAAAAGATAATGAGAATAAGGCCTTACTCCCGTATCACCCAAACCCACTTTCTCACATACCCAATATCTATCATTTGCGCAAGTCTCATATGTATATGTTAATTTCTCTTGACTTTAGGATAAAATCCTCTTGACTTGATTATAAAAAAATAAAAGGAGAACAATATGGTAAATGAAACGCGCACCACAATTGACCAGAACGAAATTGATCACTTTTCCCGTATCGCTGCGGAGTGGTGGAATCCAAAAGGAAAGTTTCGACCACTTCACCAATTTAATCCAACACGTCTTGCTTATATTAGAGAAAAAATCTGTCTGGCATTTAATCGTGATCCTGTTTCACTTACGCCCTTCAAAAATTTAAAAATTCTCGATATTGGCTGTGGCGGAGGTTTGTTATGTGAACCAATGGCACGTCTTGGCGCTACAGTTGTTGGTGCTGATGCTGCGCAAACAAATATTGAAGTCGCAAAAATCCATGCAACCCAAAGCGAACTTTCAATTGATTACCGTACCACTACGGCAGAAATGCTTGCCAATGAAGGAGAGAAATTTGATATCATCCTTAATATGGAAGTTGTTGAACATGTTGCTGATGTCAATCTCTTCATAGAAGCCACAGCAAAAATGCTCAAACCAAAAGGACTGATGTTTGTCTCAACACTCAACCGCACATGGAAAGCATGGGGGCTAGCTATTGTAGGCGCTGAATACGTTTTACGTTGGCTTCCTAAAGGAACTCATGATTATAAAAAATTCCTAAAACCTCAAGAACTTAAAAATTTCTTATCAAAAAACGCCCTCACTGTCATTGATGAGATAGGCATTACTTATAACCCCTTAAACAATAGCTGGAATCGCTCAAAAGACATGGACGTTAACTATATGCTTCTCGCAAAACAGCCCTCATAGAGTACATCATAACCTATAGCTTTTTATACCTTCCAGTAAAGGGTTGAGCTTCCCCGCAGCATCTAAAGCATAGAGATCATCGCAACCACCGACATGATAATCACCTATAAAAATTTGTGGAAATGTATTACGCCCATTCGCCCGTTGCACCATTTCTTGGCGAAGTGACGTTGATGCATCAATATCTGTATATTTCACACCTTTTTTATCAAGCAAAGCACGCGCTTTTGTACAATAAGGGCAGTTAGGGCGTGTATAAAGTGTTATCTCTTTCATAATTTATTTTCCAATGTTTTTTTAATAGTATAGGCTTTAGATCCCTCTCAATAATTGGGAGAAATGGAAACTTCTTCTAGAGCACGCGAAAATGTTAAAACATCAACCTGTCGTGCTCCTGCGCGTTTTAATGTTGCAGCCGCCGCTGTAACTGTTGCACCTGTGGTGAAAACATCATCAATCAACAAAATAGAACGTCCCTTTAAATATTTTTTAACTTTATGCGGCACCTCAAAGGCATTTAGCACATTCAATTTTCGTTCCCTAGCAGATAAACTAACCTGTGGCAGGGTATGTCGACAACGCACAAGCCAGCCAGGTTTAAAAATTTTTTTCTGTGTTCCTGCAATATAACGAGCAAGCTCTGCAGATTGATTATAACGTCGCTTAAAAAAACGACGAAAATGCAAAGGAATGGAAATAATGACATCACAATCATCAATAATCTCGCGCCCAGCAAATACCATCCAATTGGCCATAAAAGATGCCAGTTCTATATGATCACCATATTTCAATCGCGTTACCAGAGCTTGCGCCACCCCTTTATGAACAATAGCAGAACGAACATGCGAGAAAGGATGAGAATTTTGAAGTGCTTCACCACTGAGAAAACCATCACCCATATCACAAACAAAAGGGATTCCCATAACAGGGCAATAAGGTTTTGTGATAAATTGAAGACCTTTCCAACATTCCGAGCAAATCGTACCATAAGCAGAAACTCTTTGCTTACATCCAAGACAAATCGGTGGATATAAAATTGTTAGCAAGCGCTCAACAAACTTACTGAATATATCCCCGCCATTTAAAGCCAGTTCTCGAAAGCATAACATCATCAATTTAGGCTTTTATAGCTTCCCTATACAATAAAATTCCCTATGTACTTTCTAAATTTAATTCCTTTAAAAATTCTTACTTCTTATAAATTTGTTTTTCTTTCACATCATAAACTTGACATAGCTTGCGTAAAAATGAACCTTTGTAAAATATACTTTGAATCATAGGGTGAAAGACTTCAACGATATGTCATACTCTTTAATTTTTGATCATGCTCAGATTGAACAATTCCGCAAACGTGCTTTCCAAAAAGCAAAAAAGGGATACGATTTCTTACTGTCCTCTACCGCTGAGGATCTCTATAAACGTCTCAGTACTGTTGATCGTCACTTTACATTAGCTCTAGATTTACACAGCCATACAGATCTTGCCGCTCAAGCTTTGATAAAATCCGGTAAAGTCTGTTCCATAGAACGCGTTGAAACTGATAGACTTTATCAAAGTCATGACAAAAAATTTCATTTACGTCATCGAGAGTTGCTTGGTTTTCCTCAACATTATTGTGATCTTATCGTTTCGCTTCTTTCATTACAGCTAACCAATGATACCCCTGGCGTTCTCAGTCAGATAAAAAATATTCTTAAACCAGATGGCTTATTTCTTGCTGCTATGGCTGGAGCTGGCACGTTAAGAGAATTGCGCGAGAGTCTACTGCAAGCTGAAACTGAGATTTATGGTGGAGTTAGTCCAAGAATTTACCCCTTTGCTGATATTCGTGATGCTGGGGCTCTTTTACAGCGTATCGGTTTTGCCTTACCCGTAGCAGATGTTGAAGAGATCACTATACGCTACAATACAATGTTTGATCTTATGCATGATCTTAAGGCTATGGGGATGCAAAACGCACTCATCAATCGCTCACGACGCCCCGTGTCCAAGCGTTTTTTCCTTCGCGCTGCTGAAATCTATGCCGAACGATTTAGTGATCCCGATGGTCGTATTCGCGCACATTTTTCTTTCATCTGGTTGTCTGGTTGGGCTCCTGATAAAAATCAACAAAAACCTATGCAACCAGGCCAAGCTCAAATATCTCTTGTAGATATTTTAGAAAAAACAACCTAAACAAAAACAAGAAAAACATAGCTTCAACATGAACATCATTTCTCAAAAATGCTTTTATCCGTTGTACGTAACATTTGACTGGTTATCGTTCCAGCCAACATTGAATCACTCACGTTTAGAGCTGTACGCCCCATATCAATGAGAGGTTCAATAGAAATAAGTACAGCAACCAAAGAAACAGGAAGCCCCATAATTGGTAACACAATCAATGCAGCAAAAATAGCACCACCACCAACACCCGCAACACCAATAGAACTCAATGTTACGACACCAACAAGGGTAGCAACCCAAGTAGGATCGAGAGGATTAATACCAACAGATGGTGCTATCATGGTTGCAAGCATCGCGGGATAAAGACCCGCACAACCATTTTGTCCAATTGTTGCCCCAAAAGAGGCTGCAAAACTTGCTATTGATTGTGGTACACCGATCCACTGCGTTTGTGCCTCAATGTTCAAAGGAATACTTGCAGCACTTGAACGACTACTAAAAGCAAATGTCAAAACCGGTAAGACCTTTTTGAAAAAGCGAAATGGATTAATTCCTGATAAACCAAGCAATACACCATGAATTCCAAACATGACGATAATGCCAACATAGGAAGCGATAATAAAAACCAATAAATTCAGAATATCTGCAACATGCGAGGTTGCTCCTACCTTAGTCATAAGTGCAAAAATACCATAGGGCGTCAAAGCAATCACTATACGAACTAACCGCATAACCCAAGATTGTGCTACTTGAATAAATAAAAGCGCTTTTTCCCCTTGTTCTGAATCATCCTTCTTTAAAAGAGTAACTGCAGCTCCTAAAAATGCCGAAAAGATAACAACACCGATAATGGACGTACGCTTGGCTCCAGTTAACTCAGCAAATGGATTTTTAGGAATAAAGGATAAAATCATCTTTGGTACGTTCATATCCCCAAGTTGAGAAACACGCGATTCAAGAATAGCAGATACATTTTGCCCTTCATGGACCAGACCGTTCACAGTTAATCCAAAAAAGTTAACCACCAAAACACCAACCAATGCTGAAAGAGCTGTTGTCAAAAGCAATATTGAAATTGTCATTATACTAATTTTGCCAACAGCATAAACAGAATGCAAATGAGCAACGGCTGAAACGATAGAGATAAAAACCAATGGCATAACAATCATTTGCAGTAAGGAAATATAACCATTGCCAACAATGTTAAACCATTCGACAGATTTCAATAGAGTGGCTTCCCCTCCCCCATAAATAACCTGCAAAACAGTTCCGAAAATCAAGCCCAAAATAAGGCCAAACATGACACGCAGAGAAAGACTCCATTGCATTTTCTTGCTCTGAGCAAGCCATAACAAAAAAATTATAAATAGAAATAAATTGATAAAAAAATTAAATGTCATTGTTTGTGCCTATTATCGTGGTGCTTGATATTAAAGAATAATGCATAGCGCAAAATAAATGTGTAAAATTTGAAAATGGACTATAAAGCTTATGAGGCTTTTATAAAATCATTATTTTTTAATTTATAGGCTTGAAGAGAATTTTTTGTCTATTGATAGTTCTTTAAAGAAGATAAAAAATCAAATGCGATTATTTACCTATGATAAGTTTTTTAATAGGATAAAGTATAAACAACGCTTATTTTGGCTCAAGATTAAAAGAGAAAATTCAATATATATTAAAAATTAATATTATTCTCCTCCTCCATGCTACATAGAATAACAAACCCTTTATTAATAATAAAGAAAAATTAAGATGATTCAATGTCTTATTTTTATTAATACTACAATATCAAACTATATAATTGCTAATTTTATTGTTGACATTTTCAGAGACTTTCATCGCCACCTCTTTTAAAATATATGTTAGTTTGTTGGGAAACAGCCTTTACACTTTCTTTCTAAACCTTTTGTGAAATCAGCTTTTGTCTATTATTTGAAACAGCTGTTATGAACCCTTTGCTGTCATTTTGCTGTCATAAAATATTCCTTCTCAACACAAACACGAAAAATTTTGGAAACGTCATATTGAGATACAATATAAGACGTGTTGAGATACAATATAAGACGTGCTGTACATATCATTAAATATAATTGGGAAAAAATTATCAGTACAAATACCACGTACTCTATAATCCATGTAGATTAATTAAGCGTCATCAATCGTAGTAGTCGTTGTATTCGAAATTCATCTCTTTATTAAAAAAGAAGCTAAATCTCCTATCATGCTTTATAGCTTTATCTTCTTCTGTATTAGTACTATTTGGAAGTGCTAAGACAAACAATCTAAATCAGTACAATAAACTTTATCAAACATATTTAAATAAAAATTATCAAGATTCAAAGTACCGCAAAAAAAGAGCAAAAGAGTATAAAACTATTCAAGAAAAAGAGATAAAGTCTGTCATCACTACAGAATATAATAATGGGCAGTTTTAGAGATATTTAATAGAGTTGCGAACTAATCCTCCAGAATTTGATATCCTAAAGAATTATCATACAATGCTTGTTTTTGTGGATGATTTGCAGATTTGTGGCAAGGGGATAAAGAAAAATCAACGCTGGTGTCTAGCAACTTAAAAAGGAAATTAAGGCTTTTCACGTTAATGCAATAAAATCTGATGCTGATTGGAATAATTTAGAAGGAATTTGCTTCCTAGCAAAGTTTGAAACAGACTTTTATAATCCAATGTTTAGAGTATGCACAAAAGTTTTTAGATTGTCCAACTGGCATTAATCAAGAAGAGCAAATAATGGATACAAAGAGAATGATAACACGCAATTCTATAAACTCTCTATAACTCGCTTTAAAAATATAGCTCCTGTTTGCGCTCTTGCTGTACAGATATACCGTATCATGAGACAAAAAGAGAAGTAATATCACTAATAAGATATTGCCATTTCAGAAGATGGAAACAGAACAAACGTTAATGTTGAAAACGTATTTTCAAAAAATTGCTTTGTTAGTATAATACATTGATTTGTGAAGATAACTCATCATTTTTCCACTTTAATACGTGCACTGAATACAGTAAGATTTTCTTCGTTTCATACCCATCTTAAAACAAAAGGTTGTTTTCTTGTATATCATAAGCGAGATGGATATGTGGATAAAAAACAATTCAAGAAAGGGCTTAATACGCGCCTCTTTAAGTGAAGCATTTTAATGCAAGAGAAAATACCATTTTAGATTGAGAGAGCATCGCGATAATATTAATCTGTTACTTGTATAAATAAAGATGCCAACGCCTAATAAACCTTACACGATACCCTTTATGAATGATGCGGAGAAGATGTAATATCTCTTTTTAAGACAATTCGTAAATAAATAACACAACGGTACACACTTCTCCAGAAGTATAATGCATTTTTCTTGCTTTAAAATTTTAATAGGCGCATTCTAAAAATACAGGTTCTACAGCCCCACTCCAAATAGAATGATAATTGGATAAAAGTTTATCAGCATCTGTTTGGCCCATTGCAATCACTTCTTCTAAGGGGGCTAGAAAACTTGTCTCATCAAAACCATCAGCATCATACTGTTGACGATTTTTTAAACCCTTGCGTGAAATAGCAACAGCCTGACGGGCTATTTCTAAAACTATGGTTCGACGAAAAGGTGTTCTTAGTCCTTGTTTAGGGACACGTTCGCGCATATCCAAAATTTCTTCAAAACACCAATCTTTTGTCAAAGCCTCTGCCTCATTAAGTGCTTCACTATCATAAAGAAGCCCAACCCAAAAAGCAGACAACGCACAGATACGCCTCGAAGAACCGCAGTCAGCACCTCTCATTTCTAAAAATCGTTTTAAGCGTACTTCGGGAAATAAAGTCGATAAATGATTAATCCAATCTCCCATGTTTGGCATTGAATTTGCAATCTTCCCTCTTAAAGCCCCATTCATAAACTGACGAAAAGTTATATGCGTACAATCGTAATAACGACCATCGCGCACAACAAAATACATTGGTACATTAAGTGCCCATTCAACGTAATCTACAAAACCAAAACGCTCAGAAAATATAAAGGGAAGAACTCCAGTCCTCTGATTATCAGTATCGCGCCAAATTTCAGAACGCCAAGACAAAAAACCATTCGGACTCCCCTCTGTAAAAGGTGAACTGGCAAATAACGCTGTCGCGATAGACTGTAACTTCATCGATACTTGCATTTTGCGCCGCATATCAGTTTCAGATGAAAAATCAAGATTAACCTGAACAGTCGATGTGCGATACATCATATCAAGACCACTATGACCAACTTTGGGCATATAATCAGCCATAATTTGATAACGTGATTTAGGCATTCGCGGAGTTTCAGCTAAGCTCCACTTTGGACTAGCACCCATACCGAGAAAACCAATACCCAATGGCCCTGAAATTTTCTTAAGAAGAGCTAAATGCTCCATCACCTCGCAATAAGTATGACCAATTGTTTTTAGCGGTGCACCAGATAATTCAAATTGCCCTCCAGGTTCTAAAGAAATAGCACCTTGACCCACTGATCCTACGAGCCCAATAATGTTTCCTTCATCTAAAATAGGCTCCCACCCTAAAGCTCTTTGCATTCCTTCTAAAAGTGCACGAACCCCCCTCGCACCTTCATAAGGAACGGGGCGGAAATCGTCTATATAGAATGGAAATTTCTCATGTTCTGTACCAATACGCCAATCATTTTCTACTTTACACCCCCCTTGGAAATAGCTAACCAAGGAATCTAAGTTATAAATTTCACTTTCATCAGTTATATCAAGCGCCATAACTTATTATATCCTATCATCAGTTCCCTCATTCTAAATGAATTGTTCAGAATGATGTAAAAACTTCTCAATTAATTCACCAATCCCCCACGGTAGCATTAAGAAGTGCCAACGCAGCAACAGCTGCAGTATCAGCACGTAAAATACGGGGACCTAACGATATCGGAAACACAAAAGGGCGTTTTTTTAAAAAATCCCGCTCTTCTTTACTAAAACCACCTTCTGGTCCAATGAGGACACCTGGTGTAGTAATTTCCCGCTTTTTTAAAAGAGGTAATAAATTATGCGATCTATGCATTTCATCACAAAAGAATAAAGGCTGTGTCTCATCCCAACGTGCTAAAAGTTCTGCTAACGACACAGCAGATACACACTCTGGTAAAGATAAAATGCCACACTGTTCAGAAGCTTCAACAACATTAGCCTCCATACGCGCAATATTGATACGCGTAACCTGTGTGTGTTGCGTTATAACAGGCTGCAAAATCGATACCCCCATCTCAACAGCTTTCTGCACCATATAATCCAAACGCGCATTTTTGAGTGGAGCAAAGCAGTAAATGAAATTCGAATGCGCCGTTTGCAATCTTTCTTGATGAATAAGCTGAACCACAACAAATTTTTTCCCAACGGTGGTGAGTTTAGCAAGCCACTCACCATCCTGTCCATTAAAAAGTAAAATTTCGGCTCCTTCTTGCATCCGCAAAACACGTACAAGATAAGAAGCTTGCGCACCCTCTATCTTTATTTCTTGATTCAAAGCAAGTGGCTGTCGGATAAATAATCTTTTAAGTTTATAATTTATACGCATAAAAATCGTGCCAAAGCCAATTCGAGAAAATGAAGGAAAATATATAACAAAAAGAAAAAAATATATCTATAGAACTATAACATATAAAGAATTATAGAGTTTTTTTAACTTTATGAGATAATGATTGGAACAAAGGAAACACTAAGTGATTCTGCTCTTATACAAACTCACAATAACAGATCATTCGCCATTGTATTTTGTGATTTATTGCATGATTGGAGGAAAAATATGTCTGCAAAAAAAGCTACAATTATTACTATCACCACCCTTCTAGCTTTTATTCTAATTACGGTAGGAATTGGCTCCGTTGGAGCAGATGGAAAGCACATGGTCACTGAAGATGGCTATGGAATCTCCTCTCAAATCCAATAAGCCTTAAACTACATATCATTCAAATTTTTATATCAACACAATATTTTTCAAATAATTTTCTAAGATCCTTCTCGCTATTGAAAAACAACAATCAGTCTGTATCGATATCTTTTTTTACCCAAAAATTGCCGCGTTTTTGCCCTTCAGAACTAAGAGAAAAAGTAATAGGCCATGCAAGGCTGTTAGTAAGACACTGGACATCTTTACATAAAGTTTCTGAGCTATTACTTTTTCGTACTTCTGCCTGCAATGTAAATTCTTTCTGTCGCTCTTGAGCAATAGCAGCTGCAATCCTCCCCTGAATTGATAAATTCCAGTCCGCTGTACGCATCAATGATTCTGCTATCGTCATGGTGCCGTCTGAATATCTCGTCTGAATATCCCAACGATCAAAGGCTGTGGATAAGAAGTTATTATTCACTAACAGAAATTGTTCCTTTTCTGAAAGCGTTGTCTGCAAATCATTCAAATCATACCCTAACAGCCGACCAGTAGACATATTCAGTGTTAATTCACTCTGCATTTTCGCAAAAATTTCCGACCAATAACGAGCAAACGTGCGTATTGTCATGGTAAAATTTGCTTTGCTTTGTACAAATGGAATGATGCCTAGAGCCTCTAAAAAAGCCTGCATATCAATGGAAACACCCGAAGCGCGTCCTTCAATATGCACTTTCTTATCCACTGGTGCAATTTGCATGTTGCTTTGAAGTGATCCACCAAAAACATTCGCATGTCCAAGATCAAAAATGATATGTCCATTTCTTATTTGTATCGCAGCAGCTAAATTAGTCAGTGCAATATTCCCTACTTTCGCTTGAGGAGAAGAAAGGCGTAAATCTACTCCAATGCGATCAAAAATCTTCATATCAAGGGGTGTTTTCTTCTCTTCAACTAAAGAAAATAGCGATTCCAAGAGATTGAAATCTAGGTTATCCAATGCTAAAGATCCAATTACGATTGGTACATAATCCTGAAAAGCAAGCTCTAAAGCTCCACGCGCGCTTGTTTTACCCATCGTAAATGTCACATTATTCATTTTGATATGCATGGGTTGCGCTAAAAAATGAGACTCCCATACAATAGGTGTTTTCAATCTATGACCCCAAAACTGATTGCTTCCAATCCAATACAATGTCTGATTCCACCCCGGAGAACGCATTGATACCTTCCCGTCAAAAATGTAATATTCAGATAATCGTGCCTGCCCTGTAAAGGTTATACCACCACGCACAGAATTGACGCTTGCCTTAATCTGGCTTTTCCCTCCTGCTAAAAGCAGCAATGCTTGGTCGGCATCAATTGATAATTTTGTCAACTCTCCACGCCAACGAGCATCTGCACGAAACCGCATTTTCTGCGTTGATTCTGGCCAATCTAAAGTTGCATTTAATCCCGTTATTTTTTCTGGCACACCGGAAATACTATCATGATAAACGAGCGTGCCATTTTCAATAACAATCCGCCCAAAGGGTTGGTCTAAAAGATGCTTTATATCTGGCTGGTCAGGATTATGCTTAATTATTTCACGAGCATTACGTATCGCTAATCCTAAGGCACCTTGTGACCGCGAAAATCTATCAAAAAAATCAGCACCTGTTTTAACAGGCTTTTCTAGAAAAAATTGGGGACGCACAATTCGCGTCTCTGAAAAAGAAACATGCCCCCAAAAAAGATCGACCAAAGAAAGATCAACTTCTATCGATTCAGCTTCCATCAATGGTACAATATTATTCATTTTTGATGTTAAAGTAACACCGGAAAGAAATGCTTTAGGATAAGGAAAAAGATTTAACCGTGGTGGATCACGCAATTGCACATTATAACCCGTCCACGCACTCAAATCTTGGGCCAAACGAATACGAATCGCATCTGTTGACACAAGATAAGGTAAAATAAGGATACAAACCCCAAATAAAAAAACAATTGCAGTAAAAATCCCGCTCAAAAACTTGATTATTCTGGCCTGCACAATCTTCCTCTACATTTTCACCCCGATAACAGATTAAAAGCACATCTAAATATCGTTAAAAAACTTCTTACAATCCTAAAATCTGTCATATCTCATTTAATAATTGCATTATTCTTGTTCTTATCCAAAGTTTATTGGAACAGCAATGTTGCTGCTTCTTAACAAAACAATTATTTTAAAGTCTTCTGAAAATTCAAAAATATACAACACTAGCGAACCATTCTTTTAGCATTACCAGATTAATACTGCTACAAAGCTCTATTGTATCGTCAGCAAATGCTTTACAAAAACATTAAACAGCCCTACTGAAAGGACAGCTGCTATGAACAATATTATCGACGGAAAAAAGCTCGCTGAAGAGATTATTGTAAAAGTTAAAGCTGAAACAACAAAACTGCGCAATAACTATAAGATACAACCTGGTATCGCTGTTATCATTGTTGGAGATGACCCCGCAAGTCAGGTATATGTCACATCAAAAAGCAAAAAAGCCGAAGAATGTGGCTTTCTTTCAATCAAACATATGATGTCCAAAGAAACACAAGAAAAAGAGCTCCTTCAACTCATTGCAGCATTAAATTCTGATCCCAAAATCCATGGTATTTTGGTACAGCTTCCCTTACCTGACCATATGAACACAAACCGCATAACACAAGCCATCGCTTTCCAAAAAGATGTTGACGGTTTTCATTATATCAATATAGGAAAACTTGCTGCAAACGCACTTGAAGACGCTATTATTCCCTGCACACCGGCTGGTGCTATGATGATGATTGAACAACAATGTGGACGAGATTTATCTGGTCTTGATGCTGTTGTTGTTGGACGCTCTAATATTGTCGGCAAACCTATGGCCGCACTCTTAACAGCAGCGAATGCTACTGTAACGATCGCTCATAGTCGTACCCGCGATCTTGATGATGTATGTCGTAGCGCCGATATCTTAGTCGCAGCTGTTGGTCGCCCCAAAATGATTAAAAAAGATTGGGTTAAAAATGGTGCTGTTGTTATTGATGTTGGCATTAATCGCATTGAAGCACCAGAAAAAGGTATAGGAAAGACGCGTCTTGTCGGTGATGTCGATTTTGAAGAAATAAAAGAAAAAACTGCTGCAATTACCCCCGTTCCAGGAGGAGTTGGACCTATGACAATTGCTATGCTGATGGTTAATACACTCACAGCTGCCGCTCGAGCACACAATCTTCCCGTACCAAAATTCTAAGGATTTTACGCACTTTCATTGTACGCGCATTACTTTTCACCTTTTCGCGCTTTACTCGTGCTATAATAACACAGATGCCCCTTGATCGGCACGGTTAACTGATTGGCGAAAAACACGAAAAAGCTCGCGCCCAACGCCATATTCATTTTTTGAAAGATCGGGAGGCATTATCGTTCGTGCATGAAACTCTACCATATCTTCTAAAACAGTTAACTTACCCATATGGGCATCAAGACAAACGGTGTCACCATCCTGCAAACGCGCAATGGGACCATTATCTAAAGCTTCTGGTGTCACGTGGATTGCAGCAGGAATTTTTCCTGAGGCACCTGACATACGACCATCTGTTACCAATGCCACCTTTTGCCCCCGATCTTGTAAAACACCTAAAATTGTCGTTAATTTATGAAGCTCTGGCATACCATTCGCTTTGGGGCCTTGGTAGCGAATGACAGCGATAAAATCTTTGTCATTCAACGCACCAGATTTAAAAGCCTTTTGCAGTCCCTCTTGATCATTAAAGACAACAACTGGAGCTTCAATCTGCAAATACTCAGAGCTAACGGATGATGTTTTTATAATAGCTACCCCCAAGTCTCCCGATAAAACACGAATACCACCATCAGACTGAAATGGCTTCCTCCACCCCGTTAACACCTTATGATTACCACTTTCCTTGAGAGCAGGCTCGCGCACCACATTGCCATCAGCGTAAAGCTTTGCTTCAATTGCATAAGCACTGAGATCTTTACCAGAAACTGTACGAACATCTTCATGGACTAAACCAGCCTCAATGAGCTCGCGAATGACAAATCCCATACCACCAGCTGCATGAAAGTGATTTATATCAGCCAAACCATTAGGATAAATCCGTACTAAAAGAGGAACAACTGACGAAATTTCTGCAATATCATGCCATGTTAAGCGAATACCACAAGCAGCAGCCATAGCAATCAAATGAATCGCATGATTAGTAGATCCTCCTGTTGCATTTAACCCTACAATAGCGTTCACAAAAGAACGCTCATCAACGATCATACCAATTGGACTATAATCATCACCAAGAGTTGTCATTTCAAGTACACGCTCAGTGGCTTCCTTTGTTAAAGCATCACGCAACGGTGTGTTCGCATTGATAAAAGAGGCTCCAGGCATGTGTAACCCCATTATCTCCAGTATTGCCTGATTTGAATTAGCCGTTCCATAAAATGTACATGTTCCTGGTCCATGATAAGAGCGGGCTTCTGATTCTAGCAATGTTTGTCGATCTATCTTATTTTCCGCGTAAAGTTGACGTATTTTCGCTTTTTCATCATTCCCTTGACCACTTGTCATAGGACCTGCGGGAATAAAAATCCCTGGTAAATGACCAAATGTGAGTGCTCCAATCACCAAACCAGGTACGATTTTATCACAAACTCCGAGGTACAGCGCAGCATCAAACATATTGTGTGATAAGC
This sequence comes from Bartonella jaculi, assembly GCF_039543045.1. Classification (NCBI taxonomy): domain Bacteria; kingdom Pseudomonadati; phylum Pseudomonadota; class Alphaproteobacteria; order Hyphomicrobiales; family Bartonellaceae; genus Bartonella; species Bartonella jaculi. The sequence goes on along the minus strand of NZ_BAABIZ010000001.1, from coordinate 11,951 downwards.
CTATAGCTGTCGCCATTGCAATCACTTCACGGGAAAAAAGCGAAAGCTCCATCCCCGCATTCCCTTGTGTGACACCATCGCACATTGCAGGTACACCACCTGCCACTTGTGCCACACCACCAACCATACGGGCAGCCTCTTTAATTAAGTGAGGAAAAGTCTCAAAAGGTTGATGTGCTGAAAGGATATCATTATATGCCGTGATAATACCAATGTTCCCAACAATATTATGCTTCAAACGCTTTTTATCTATTGGACTACAGGCAGCAAAACCATGAGCCTGATTGGCACATTCTAAAAAACTCCGCTTGGGACGATTTTCTTGCGCCTTTGCAATACGGTCTAGATAAACTTCTCGCGTTGGGAGAGAACGTTCATAAATTCTTCGTGTAACCGTAGCAATTGTTTTCGAAAGTGCCATGTTTATTCCTTGTTTATATGCACGCCCCAATACTTAAAAAAGATTAAGTATCAACAGCTTCCTTATCATGTTCTACTTCATTTATTTCATCTTCTGTAGGCGACCAATAAACCTGAACAAGGTGATTGGCATTACGTAAAACTGCTCGAACAGGCATTTCTATTTCAGATCCGTCTCGACAAACTTCTTCAAAACAATCACGTTTCTCAAAACCCTCAAAATGAAGAATAATGCAACGAGATTGCATTATGACCGGTAAAGTTAGCGTAAGCCTTGGCTCAAGAGCACTCTTCGCATGAAGTGGTAAAACAAGTGCCTGCGTCTGAAGATCAAGTGCTTGTTTCAAACGATCAGCATCAGGAAAAAAAGAAGCAGTATGTCCATCCTCCCCCATTCCCAAAACAACTACATCAAATGGTCTAGGCAAAGTATTGATACGACTAGCTGCTGAAAAAGCAGCAAGTTCGGCAGTAATTGCCTTCTGATAAAGTCCCACAAAATGCGCTTTAGCCGCAAAATTTTGTAATAAATAGCGCCGTACAACATGTTCATTTGAACGCTCATGATGTGAAGGCACAAAACGTTCATCAACCAAAGTGATGATGATATTTTCCCAATCAATATCCGCTTTTGACAAATAATGAAAAAACAATTCTGGTGTTTTCCCACCAGAAACAGCTAAAATTGCTCGCTTACGCTCAAGAATAGACACACTAAGCTCTGCTGCGACTCGATCAGCCAATGCCAGAGCTAAATCCGAGGGTGTTTCAAAATTTAAACGGTCGATATTCATTCCATACATTATTATTATCACTCTAAACTAAGTTGTTCCACATGCGCCCATCACGTTCCATCAAAATAGTCGAAACAGATGGTCCCCATGAACCAGCACTATATCCATGAATAGGCTGCTTTATTGCCTCCCATCCCCCAAGAATCGGATCAATCCAACGCCAAGCAGCCTCAACTTCATCACGACGCATAAACAGTGTTTGATCTCCCCGAACCACGTCCATTAATAAGCGTTCATAAGCATCAGGATTGCGCTGAGAAAACGCAGACGCAAAACGCATATCCAAGGGAATATGACGAAACCGCATACCACCAGGACCTGGGTCCTTAATCATCAACCATTGTTTCACCCCCTCATCAGGCTGGAGACGAATAACTAATCGATTAGAAAAAATCCCATTTAAATCCGTATCAAAAATATTATGAGGAACGGGTTTAAAAACGACAACAATTTCAGACATACGCGCAGACATACGCTTACCAGTTCGTAAATAAAAAGGTGTATCCGCCCAACGCCAATTATTAATCTTAATCTTAAGAGCCACAAATGTTTCACTCTTACTGACCTTTTTCCCCAAATCATCAAGATAAGATTTTACAGAAATACCATCCGATACACCAGCAAGATACTGTCCACGCACGGTATTTTGCCCTACGTTATGAACATCGAGAGGCATTAAAGAATGCAAAACTTTAAGTTTTTCATCACGCACAGCATTTGCACTGTTAGTAAACGGTATTTCCATAGCAACCAAACAAAGCAATTGCAGCATATGATTTTGTACCATGTCGCGTAGCGCACCTGCACTCTCATAATATTCTACACGCCCTTCTAATCCTAAAGATTCAGCAACCGTTATCTGAACATGATCAATATAGTTGGAATTCCATAAAGGCTCATAAAGTGTATTAACAAACCGCAATGCCATTAAATTTTGAACAGTTTCCTTGCCAAGATAATGATCTATGCGAAAAATTTGATCTTCATTAAATACTCTTGCAAATGTATCATTAAGCTCAACCGCTGTTTTTACATTGCGGCCAATAGGTTTTTCAATGATAATCCGTGTTTGCTGCGTCACCAAACCGTTTTGTCCCAATCGCATCGCAATATCACCCAAAAGTGGCGAACCAACTGCTAAATAAAAAGCCCGAATATCAGCAGATTCTTTTGAGAGCAGGAGAGCTAAATCCCCCCATCCTCGGTTTGAAATAATATCAACAGAAACATAGGTTAAACGTGCAAGAAAACGATTAAGCTCAATTGGGTTGAGATCTTTGGGATGAACATATTTCTTCAGAGCAGCACAAACAAAATTTTGATACTCCTCACTACTCAACGAAGAACGCGAAACCGCAATAATACGTGTTGGCTCACTAAATTGTCCAACACACTGACAATGATAGAGAGCAGGTATAAGTTTGCGTGATGCTAAATCACCATTACCACCAAAAACAATACAATCAAAGGGGGAAACTGGAATAATTCTACTCACCATAAACTTGTCTATTTCCCATTCGATTATAAAAGTTTAAATAGTCTGGAAGCTCAACTCATTAAAGCAGACAGATGCTAAACAAGCCATTAATTTCCTTCGCTTCAAACGATATCCAATTAAAAACGATCCATCAAGGAAAACCAATGCATCGCTAAAAATACAAATGGATAACGAAAAACTCTTCCACCCAGAAAAGAGGAAATCTTTAAATCCTGAAAATACGTAAAACGTTCATGCTTTCCAGTCAGCCATTCAGCATATAATTTCCCCATAAAAGGGGCAAGCATGACCCCGTGCCCTGAATATCCACCACAATAAGTGATACCGGGCATAAGTTGACGAACATAGGGCATACGTTCAACAGTAATTGCCACGGTTGCACCCCAATAATGAGTCAGATTTATAGATCTTAGCTGAGGATAAATTTCAGAAATCTGCCCTCGTATACGTTCATCTAAATTCGTAGGGTGTTGATTATCATAACTTTCTACTCCTCCAAATAATAAACGGTTATCAATACTTTTGCGAAAATAGCGAACCATAAAACGAGAATCATCCACAGATTCGCCCCCCACAAGAATTGAACACTGCTTTGGTAATGGTTCCGTTGCTCCAATATAAGAGCGGAGAGAAACAATTTTTTTTTCAACAAAACACTGAAGTCCAAGCTTATACGCATTGGTCGCTAATAAAATGTGCTCAGCCTTTACATTGCCCCGCTTTGTTCTCACAACACAATGGCTACCATTACGCTCTACCGCCATTGCCTGTGTCTTCTCATAAAGTTTAGCGCCAGCGTTTTTTGCTTTTTTTGCCAACAAAACAACCAGCTTTAAGGGATTGATATGTCCAGTGTCTGCATCATAGATACCGCCATAATAAAAAGAGGAGCCAAGCCGTTCAGCTGTTTCAGCTTTATCCATAAAAGTAAGCCCCTTATACCCATAACGCTGCATCGTCTCAATATGCCTCTGATACGCACTCATTTTACGTTCTTTATGGATAACTGAAAGCTGCCCTGCCATAAAGTCAAGAGAGCAATCAGATAGCGCATCCCAAGATAAAATATCCCTTTTAGCTTCCTCCGTTAAATCAAACAGCACCTTACTTCTTTCAAAACCATACTGTTTTTCTAATGTTTCTACCCATTGGCGATGGCCTGTTCCTAATTGGCCACCATTGCGTCCCGACGCACCGTCGCCAAAACGCGAAGCTTCAAACAAAACAACCCTCACTCCTGCTTTTGCTAAATGATAAGCAGCTGAAAGCCCTGTAAATCCGCCTCCAATAATAACCACATCGCACTGTATTTGTTCGTCTAAAAATGGATAAGAGGGACGCTCTTCTAAGGTATCCTCATACCAAGAAATTCCTGGAGAAATTTGATTGTCATCAATCATGGTAATAAAACTTAGACATTAAGAAGAAGATATTCACGCTCCCACGGACTAATCACTTCCATAAAAGTTTCGAATTCTTGTCGTTTGATAGCAGCATAAGTACTTACAAAGGCATCTCCTAAAATAGCACGTACCGCTGTATCTCGTTCAAACAAATTAACCGCCTCAATAAGTCCACGAGGCAATTCGATATTGTTAGCATTCACTGTTTTCGTTGCCGGCTCATCTGGTTCAAGCTTTTGCTGTAAACCAATGAGACCACAAGTCAAAGAAGCAGCAAGTGCTAAATAAGGGTTAGCATCTGACGAAGGAAGTCGATTCTCAACACGCCGTCCTTGTGGAGCAGAACGTGGCACACGAAAAGCTGTGGTACGATTATCATATCCCCATCGCAAATTAACAGGTGCTGAAATATCAGGCATAAGCCGCCTATAAGAATTAACATAAGGAGCAAGCATCACAAGAACCCCAGCCATATGTCTTTGTAACCCACCAATAAAATGGCGAAAACAGACACTTTCACTGCCATCCTCTTCTGTAAAAATGTTCATACCCGTCTTTTTATCAACAACTGATTGATGAATATGCATAGCAGAACCCGGCTGCCCCTGTATAGGTTTCGCCATAAACGTTGCATACATATTATGCTTTAGTGCTGCTTCACGAATTGTTCGCTTAAACATAAAAACTTGATCAGCTAATTCAATAGGATCACCATGACGTAAATTAATTTCAAACTGTCCAGCCCCCTCCTCATGAATGAGCGTATCAATTTCTAATCCTTGCGCCTCTGAAAATTGATAAATATCATCAATGAGCTCATCAAATTCGTTAACACCGGCAATAGAATAGCCCTGTCCACCACCAATTGAGCGTCCAGAACGCCCTACTGGAGGAGCTAACGGATAATCAGGATCGGGATTCTTTTCTACAAAATAAAACTCAATTTCTGGTGAAACAACTGGTTTCAAACCCATTTGGGTATAAAAATCAATTACTGTCCGCAAAACATTTCGTGGCGTATAATCAACAATCTGCCCATTTTGATAAACAAGATCACAAATCACTTGTGCAGTAGGGGCCTCTTCCCATGGTACAATGCTTAACGTAGAAAGATCAGGCTCAAGCCGTAGATCACCATCTGTTTTTGGATATTCAAAACCATTGCCATCTTCAGGATAATCCCCTGAAATTGTTGCCATAAAAACTGCTGAAGGCAATGCCAATGATGTTTCCGATGTAAATTTTTTAGAAAGCATCATCTTGCCACGTGCAACACCCGCTTGATCAGGTGTAATACATTCGATATCTTCTACATTACGGAAGGCAAGCCATTGCGAAACTTGTTCCCAATTATCTACACCACGTAAGTTTTTTACAAAATCGGCAATAGGCTTACATTTCTTTCTTTTCATTTGTTCACTATTTCTTACAGCCATAAAACACCAATTCAGAAAACAATGATCCCCCTTTATAGAATCATTCACGCATAAATACCATGCAAAACCTCATCCCAATTGATTGTTTAAGGATGATATAACCGTTTATCAAGATAAAATACACTTTGCGCTCTCTAAAGCCGCTTATTCTCAAAAACAGAGTGAAAAATTGGTACTGCACGCGATACATCGGTGCGAACCTTCTCCTTATATAAAACAGCGAAAAATACCATAGTGGACGTAATCTAATCCCGATTCAAATATAGACACATATTATCCTTTTTTATTACTTAAAAGGTAAAATTTTTTATATCTCTTTCTCCATAGCCAGAAGTATTCGCCCGTCTTCGTGTAATTGACTAGTTACTCTAAAACCTCATTTTCTATAAAAGAAAGACCTTTGATATTTTCGCTGTTTACTTTAAGATGGATCTTACCTTGTATCTTATTGATCGCTATGGCTTGTTCAAGCAGTTTTTCGCCGATTCCTAAACGCTGATAAGATGGTAGCACATAAAGCCTTGCTAAACAGGCTTTATCTTTATCAGAACAATCAAAAAATATATGGCCAGCAATTTTGTCCATCCACTTTGCTATCAAGAATAAGGTACCACATTTTTTGATCTGATCACTTATAGCTTCGACATTATGCCATTTATCCGTTTGAGCTGTAACAACATCTGCACCAAGCACTGCATCATAAGTATCATGCCAAATCTCAACCAGAAAGCAGCTGATTTCTGACACGTCAGACAACAAAGCTTGGGTAATTGCAACTTCTATAAACACTCTCCACGAATATTAATCTATCTTATTGCTGCTTGAAAAATAGATCTTATAAAGTCTTTCAAGCTTTTAAATTCGTAAAATTTATTTCAAAAGAATATAACGCATTAGCCACAGGCCACTTATTCTCCCCCCCTTCATTCCGCGGCAACGAGTTCAGTACTTTTGGCACCCCTGCCACACCCGTCCGTCGCCGACAGCCCACGCTTATACGCACGCCAACTTGTCACCGGCTGGTCATTAAACGCAACGCCCGTTTGTAGCGCATCAAAATGCGCTTTTCCGCATTTAATCTTCATCATTTCTTTAAGACGTAGATTAAACTCACTATTTGACCCTTTTGTCTCCAGTACAAAGTAAAGCTTTTGTTCGCCATCCCGCTCTAAAAAGACCGCCCAATCAGGTGTATAAGAACCAATGGGAGTAGCTATTTTAAAACTTCTTGGCAATTTAAAAAACAATCTGACTTCAGGATCATTGTCGAGACTTTGCGCAAACTCTTTCTCCACACTACTTTCATAAACCACATGGTCATACACACTCTTCTCACTCACCACAGCTGTGCGCTCTAAATTCGCCACAAGCTCTTCGCTGGTAAAAAACTCTTGTACAGTATATTCTCGCCCTACCAACTTTAAATATTTAATGCCATCAACTATAAGATTAACGTGGGTTTTATTGAGTATTTCTTCTATGCATTCTAAAAAAGCTTGTGGATTTTTCACAAACTCATGCTCACAACCACTCTTTATCAAAATATCAATAATTGTCTTTGCGGTTAATTTCAACTTTAAACTTAAATAATGTACAATATCCGGCAGTGCACACGAGCTATAATTAAGCGCACTCTGCTTTAATAACTGCTCTTCATAGGCCACACCGGTGCTATCCAGTTCTATTTCTGCTGTCTGGTAAACCAAATGCGCAGGTGCAACTGGCGCCATTTTTTTCACTGCATCCACTGCTTTGGCAACAAACTCTGTGCGATCAAGCTTTGCACGATAAGTGGTTTTTTTATTGATCTTCTCCCACAAGGACAAAAACTCGGGCGAAGCCACTGTTTGCTTTTTAAGCTTAACCCGCACCTCGCGCGTAGCATTACGAATAATCGGCATGGCTTGGCTCGCTTCTAGCGCCTGCAGCACAGCTCGCTTTTGCCCTTTACTAAAACGTTCACTTAAATCCAACGTCCCAGCCGCCCATTGCATTTTTAATGTATCTGTGATTTTCCCTTCTGATGTAAGCAAGGCTTTTTCACGCAACTCACCCAATACATCAGCAGCCTCTTGCGAAGACAGAGTCTTTGTTTCCGTCACCACTGTCGTATAAGTCAGCTCTTGCAGCGTCTCAACATTAATAAGTGCGCCCGCATCAATTTTTTTTACAATTTCTTGACGTAACTCGCGTGGTATTTCCGACGCTCCTATAACTTCAAATTCATTCGCTACCAAGTCTTGATTTGCTTTAACCATACCCGCCTCGTCAATCAAATCTTTTGCAACAAGCGTTTGAATAATTTTTTGTGCTTGTGGCACTTCCACTTTAGCCGCTACATATTTTACATCTTCATAAAGACGGCCAACCAACTGCTCCATCTGCAATGTACCAAATTTATAACCAATATCCGCCTCTAATTCTTTTTGCAATGTACTCACAAACTCAGCAAAGCTTTCATTCACCATGACATGCAGCACATTTATATCTTTATCTTCCACCCGCTCACCTTGTTGGTTTACACACAAACGCAAACCGCGACCAATCTTTTGCCGTGCGGTAAAATTCGATTTTTGCTCGATCAACATACACACTTGAAACACATTCGGATTATCCCAGCCTTCTCTTAATGCCGAATGCGAAAAGATAAAACGTAAGGGACATGCAAAAGATAATAACCACTCTTTATCACGCATAATCGTGTTATAAGTGTCATCATCGGCTTGGCTGTCGCCCTTTGTATCCTTATACACGCCTTTCTTGTCTTGCGAGAAATAACCGCCATGCACGTTTCGAACATTTTGCGCAAACTTAGTCCGCAAGGGGGCATATTTCTCTTTCGCCAACAACTCTTCATAACATTCTTCAAACATACGCTCATAAAGCGCTGGCTCTTCATCATTGCTACGATATTTAGCCACTTCATCAATAAAAAACAGTGACAAAACTTTGATCCCTAAAGGCACAAGCCGCAATTCCTTATCTAAATGTGTTTCTATAGTGCGATAAATTTGCGCGCGTTTAAGCTCTATTGTATTCACATCACCAAGCGCGTGACCAAATTTGACGACTTTGGTATCAGAAAACTCAACGGCTTCATCCCCCGCCATGCAATTGATACCCGAAACAATATAGCCCCTATAAAGCTCACGCCCACCTGTAACGTGATACAGATCATCGCCTTGCCTCACTGTAACCGTTTTGCGGCTAACAGTGCCATTCTTTCCCGCAATATCCAACTCTAAGCGCGCCTTAAAGCCATGTTCGCGTGATACGGCTTTCAAGGCAATATAGGGACGATTAAAATCTTGCTCTATCTGATTAGAAGAGACACAAATTTGCTTCACCAGTCCTTTTTGATAAGCATCAATAGGTGTTAAACGATATAAAAGATTAATCTCATCTTTATGTGTGGCACTATAGCGGAAAACACAAAGCGGGTTAAGGCTCGCAATAGCCTCCTTCGCTTTTACTGTATTATCCACCGATTGCGGTTCATCTATGATCACAATCGGATTTGTGTCTTGGATATAGCGTATAGCACTTTCGCCATTCAGTTTATCCTGCGGAAGATTGATAATATTTTCTGCTTTTTTAAATGCATCAATATTGATAATCATAATTTCAATATTGGTCGAGTTTGCAAATTGGCGAATTTGCGAAAGATCTTTTGAATTATAAATAAAATAACGATAGGGCAGATTATCAAACTCTGCTTGAAAATGCTCCCTCGTTACCTGCAGTGATTTATATACCCCTTCGCGAATAGCAACACTTGGTACGACAATAATAAATTTGGTAAAGCCATAGCGTTGATTTAACTCAAAAATCGTCTTGCTATAGACATAGGTTTTGCCTGTTCCCGTTTCCATCTCAATAGAAAACTGCTTTTGCTCTAGCATCTTACTCGCCAAGAGTTTATTGTTCTGTTGCACCTCTCTTAAATTTGCTAATATGCTTTCATCACTGATCAATAATTGATTACCATAGCCAAATTCATTTAACACTAATTGTCCTTGTTCTGAACGCAAAGAAAAAGAAGAAGCTCTTTGCGGTTGTCCTTTAAATAAATCAGTGACGCTTTTAACCGCATCATTTTGAAATTCTTGTTGTTTAAATTTAAGTTTCATATAGACGCCCCAATCGTCTTTCTATAGTTTAAATTTTATCAAAACTTACTTTATTGTCTTTAAAGATAAAGTCGCAATTAATAAGCGCTTCATCACCTTCAAAGGCCGCATCAAGCGCTACGATTTTTACGGGCAAGTACTTTATCATCTCCTCCGCATCTTCAGGTTCAAAAGGCGGATCTATGGCTATAATCACCAAGACATCGCCTTCGCTCTCACCTATATAATAAAAATTTTTGCCATTGATTGGTAAAGGATAAAATTTTAAATCCAGTGGCCAACCATATTTAAGCATGATCTCGAAGATAATATCTTGATGAGAGCGCTCGGGATTCACCCCCTGCAAAATATGATCAAAGCGCATTTGCAATTGTTCTTTAACATTAAGTGCATTCGGATCAATCGAGCTATCGTCCCATATGGGAAAGTTAGAACTATCGAGCTCTAGCACACGAAATCCAGTGTCTAGAGGCTGCTCACGTATGAGTTCTGCTTCATGCTTTTGCTTGATTTGTGCACCAGCGCGGCGAATACGTTCAATTCCTATGTCGCATATATTCTTATAACCTACCTTGTAAGCTTCACTCTTCTCATCACATAATTCAGGCAATTGCACCATAATGAATTTGCGATTACCACCATCTTCGGCATTCAAAGCCATCACTGCATGCGCTGTTGTACTAGAGCCAGCGAAAAAATCGAGAATGATGTCGTTGTCACTGGTCGTCTGTTCAATCAATTGCTTTATAAGACTCACACCCTTGGGATGATCAAAAAATTGGCCGCCTAAAAGTTCTCGTAATTGTTTGGTCGCTATAAAATTCATATCTGTTTCAAGCATTGTACTAAATGGTTTAGTTTGAGATTTAACTTCTGTTTGATGACGTTTATAAGTAGGCGTACCTTGTCCGTTTTTGGGGAAGATCACCTTGCCTTCTTTGATGATGTTTGCCATTCGTCCTTTTTCATAAGCCCATACACGATTGGGATTACACTGGTAAACTATACCCGTTTGCGGATCAGTAATCGGGTAATTAAGATTTGGTCGCTCTGATGCTGTTTTATTACACGTCAAATCGCCTTGCGTCCAAGGCCCACACGGGTCATTATCGGGGTTGGTATAATTTGCAAAACTCTTTTGTACTCCACTAAAAACAGTGTGCCTGCGACTATAACACAAAATGTAATCATGGTCTGTACTTACATTGTTTTGCGCATCATTAGCACCAGTGCGTTTCCTCCACACCAGCTGCGCAACAAAATTCTCTTCGCCAAACACCTCGTCGCACACTTTGCGCAAATTATGCACTTCATGATCATCAATTGAGATAAATATCACCCCATCATCGTGCAATAAAGTTTGCGCTAAACGCAACCGAGGATAGATCATATTGAGCCACGCAGTGTGAAACCGCCCCATTGTCTCAGGGTTCGATTTTGTCGTTTGGCTCGTTACTTCTTTATAGCGCGCAAGCGGATCTTTAAAATCATCACAATAGATAAAATCATTCCCCGTATTATAGGGCGGATCTATATAAATCATCTTGACTTGGCCAAAATAAGCCCGCTGGATAAGTTTTAACACTTCAAGATTATCGCCCTTAATATAAAGATTATGTGTATTATCAAAGTTTACGCTCTCCTCGCGCTTCGGGCGCAATGTCGCGAGTGAAGGCTTTTGCGCAAGCTTTAAACTTGCTCCCTTGCCCTTCCATTCAAATTTGAATTTCTCAAAATCATTATCGATATATTCGCCGCATAGATTAAGAAGCTGGTCTATATCCAGCTTTCCCTCAGCAAAACATTGCGGAAAGGCTGCTTTTAACTTTTCTATGTCTGGATTAACTGGGCTTTGACTCATGCCCTCTATTTTATCTTCACCCGCTATTATACTCATCTTTGCGCTTCTCCGTTACGCTTAGTATAAAATATGTCTATGAATATTTCTTTTGTACATCGCAATTCCTTTTATCCTATTTATTTCCGTATCCTCTGCAAATTTACTTTCATGCAAAGTGTCGTATAAGCTGTTCTCTTTATTTTTCAAAGTTTCTTGTGCTTGTTTTATCTCTTTTCGCTTACGCAAGTCAGCTAGATCAATTCGCATTACCACATTTTGACATTTTGCTTTTATAACACTCTCCCTGCTCCAGACAACATATTGATTTATAATGATAATCTAGCGTTATTCATATTGAATGAGAGTCTCGAATACCGTAAGATTCTCTCATTTCAAATCTGTCTATGTTGAATCAATCAAAATCACTTGC